>NZ_FXYI02000131.1:0-10006 GCF_900184915.1 Clostridium sp. HV4-5-A1G
ATATAAAATTATATTAGAAACAGATGTTCTTGAAATATATCTTTTTTAATTGTAAAATAATATTCAAGAAGGTATGCTAATTAAAGAAAAAAGTAGGTGATTATTGTGAAAAATAAACTGGTTCAACCTTTTGTAAAATGGGTTGGTGGAAAGCGTCAGTTAATTAAAGAAATAAGTAAATATATACCTAAAGGTAATTATAAATATTATGAACCATTTGTGGGTGGAGGAGCTATTTTCTTTGATCTGCAGCCTAAAAATGCTGTTATAAATGATTATAATTCTGAATTAATAAATACATATAATGTTATAAAGAATAATGTTGAAGAGTTAATTGAATATCTAAAAACTTATCCAAATGATGAAGAATTCTATTATAATATGAGAGAATCTGACAGAAAAAAAGAATATGAAAACTGGTCGGAAATAAAAAAAGCCAGTAGATTTATATACTTGAATAAAACATGTTACAATGGATTATATAGGGTAAACCAGGCAGGATATTTTAATACCCCTTTTGGACGATACAAGAACCCCAATATTGTTAACGATGTAGTTCTGAAAGCGGTAAGTAAATTTCTAAATGAAAATAATATTGTAATAAAATCTGGTGATTATAAAGAAGTTCTAAAAGGAATTAAAAAAAATTCATTTGTGTATCTTGATCCTCCATATGATCCTGTAAGTCATAGTTCCAATTTTACAGGATACACTATGGGAGGGTTTGGAAAAGATCAGCAGATTGAATTAAAAGAGGTCTGTGATGAATTAAATAAAAAGAAAATAAAATTTCTTTTATCAAACAGTAACACTGAATTTATTAGAAATCTTTATAATAATTATAATATTGAAATAGTTAATGCCAATAGATCAATCAATAGTATTGCATCTAAAAGAGGAGAAGTCGAAGAAGTATTGGTTAGAAACTATGATATATAGGTGGGATAATTATGGGGAAGGGAAATGATAATAAGGACAGAAAGATAGATAAAAAGTGGGAGAAATTGTTTGAAGAACTTAGGATATTAGAAAATATAGACAAAGAAAATCAATATTTCATTAGTGCTGAACAAATAAAAAAATACTATGAACCTAGGTTGATGACTAAATTTGATTATAAGGATAGCTTGCCGAGTATATTTGTCGAAAATAAATTATCCATATTACCTGTTACTAGAGGGAATTATATAATAGGAAGATTTAGAGCTTACCAAGACTTTAATGATGAGAGAAAAACAAAAATAGAAAAAATTAATTTTCCAGAATGGATAGAAGGCATTGACTACAAAAATATATACTCAGAAGCTAATGCAATAAATTGTGCATACATATCAAAAATTTTCAATAATATATTGGAGGATGAAGAAGTATATTTAACTTTTAATGGCAGAATGAGTTCCGGAAAATTTGATTTTTATATAAATGATATCTCAAATAATCAATTTAAAATATCGGTAGACAGAGCACAATGCGAAGTTGATGCTGCTTTTGAAGGCAGAGATAAAATTTTACTACTAGAAGCTAAAAACAGTATATTTAAAGACTTTATAACCAGACAGTTATATTACCCATATAGACTAATAAGCAATAAAGTGAATAAGACGGTTATTCCATGTTACCTTACATATTCAAATAATGTATTTTCATTTTATATATATGACGTAGAACAAGATGAAAATTATAATTCATTGAAATTGAAAAAGATTAGAAAGTTTATGATAGATGATTTTAATATAACTGTTGATGATGTTATTAAAATTATTAAGACTAATAGGGTATTAGAAGAACCATTGGATATTCCTTTTCCCCAGGCAGATACATTTGAAAATATTATCGGGATAATTAATAAATTATATGAAGAAAAAGAATTTATTTCAAAAGAGGAAATAACTGTAGACTTTGGAATAGTAAGTAGACAGGCTGATTATTATTCAAATGCTTGTGCCTATTTGGGATTAGCAAATAGACAATTGAGGAAAGGTACAATAAGTATTTCCGATAAAGGTAGAAAAATTATGGAAATGAGAAGTACAGAAAAATATTTAAACTTGTTTGAATTAATATTGTCTCATAATGTATTTAACTATGCAATGAAAATTTATTTAAATACCCTTAATGTTCCATCTGTATCAGATATAGTTGCTATAATGGAAAAGTGTAATATAAAAAGAGTGAATAATGATACGCGTGGAAGAAGAGCCAGAACTGTCAGAAGCTGGTTAAATTGGATTCTTGATGTTATAGCCATTAGCCAAAGTTAAATTAGTACCACACTTTTGCATATTCATACTCAAAAAATAGACACTGTTAAATTTGAACTGACCCCCATAAGTTAGACCTAAAAATCTAACTTATGGGAGGTCAGTTTTTTATGGCAAAATATAGTTACGAATTTAAGAAAGAAGTTGTCAATGCATACTTGAATGGAGAAGGTGGATACACATACCTTGCAGAAAAATATAGTATTATAGGCAAGTCAATAGTTAAAAGATGGATCACTGCTTATAAAAAGTTTGGTGATGAAGGGTTATTGCGTTCCAGAAAAAATGAAACATATACTTTTGAATTTAAACTTCATGTGGTAAAGTTATATTTAACAACAGAAGTTTCTTATCAGGAACTAGCTTTATCAGTTGGAATGAATAATCCACCATTGATTACCAAATGGGTTAATGATTTCAGAATTGCGGGTCCTGATGCTCTGAGACCAAAGCCGAAAGGACGGAAGAAATCAATGAAATCATCTAAGAACTCTCACCCAAAAAAACAGGTTGATATTAAACCAATAGATACAAGAGCTGAGCATATAAAACAACTTGAAGATGAATTACTACGATTGAAAATAGAGAATGCCTATTTAAAAGAACTGAGGAGGCTGCGTTTAGAGGAGGAAGCTCTTCTGAAAAAACAGCGAGAATTATCCACAGCCTCCGAGGATACTTCAAACTAAAAGATATTCTCGCATTCACAGGTTTTCGTAAAGCAACCTATATGTACTGGCAAAAACGCTTTGATAGAAAAAATCCAAATGCTGATCTTGAGCAAAGAATCTTAGAAATTAGAAATAAAAACAAAGATTTCGGTTATCGTCGAATTTATGGAGAATTAAGAAAACAAGGACACATTGTAAACAAGAAACGTGTTCAACGAATTGTTCAGAATCTAGGTCTTCAGGTTACTTCGTTTACCAGAAAAAGCCGTAAATACAGTTCCTATAAAGGCAAGGTTGGCAGGGTTGCTCCTAATAGAATTCACAGGAGATTTGAAACTCATATTCCACACCAAAAGATTACAACAGACACCTCCGAATTTAAGTATTATGATATAGATGACAGAGGACGAATGATCATCAAGAAGCTCTATTTGGATCCATTTATGGATATGTGCAGTAGAGAAATAATTAGTTATGGTATTTCTAGGCGACCATCTGCTGAGAATATAATGAATGCTTTGAATAAAGCTATAAAAATTACAAGCGATTGTAAATACAGGCGTACATTTCATTCGGATCAAGGCTGGGCTTACCAGATGAAGGCTTATAGTTATAAGTTGAAAGAGAATAAAATCTTCCAAAGTATGTCCCGTAAAGGAAACTGTCATGATAATTCAGTAATGGAAAGCTTCTTTGGAATTATGAAACAAGAGATGTATTATGGTGTAGTTTATTATAGTTATGATGAATTAAAAGAAACAATAGACAAATACATAAAGTATTATAATGAGAAACGAATTAAAGAGAAACTAGGATGGATGAGTCCTGTAGAATACAGGCTCAGCCTCTTGGCTGCATAAAATAATTGCGTAGCAGTTAAAAACTACTACGCAATAAAGTCTAACTTATTGGGGTCACATCAATTAGTGTATATTTTTATAATGTTTACAAATAGTTTATTAATATGACATTAAGACGTAATAAATACTTTATGTAATTATAAGTATTCTAAAGAAATAGTCTTACTTTACATAGATAAATTGTCTCCTTTAAAATAATCGTAAGTGTAAATTAGTGTCTGTGGTTGCAGGGCACGGTAAACTTAAATGCAACCACCATAAGATAGTCAATTAATAAATCTCCTGTCAATTATATTGTGAAACAGGCATCTGTCATTTAGGGTGTCTGTTTTTATATGGAAAAAAATAATGAAAGCGAAAACATATATAAAAAACAACTAAATTTTCAACCACTTTTGACCATAAAAATTTTACAATAATGAATAAAGTTTAAGTACCTTATGCTGTAGTAGTATTTAATATGAAATAAATACTGGCCTGATACTGGGGGTGCTTAGATGCGAAACATCATTATGGCCATATGCTATAAAAATGAAAAAGACAAAAGGAAAATAGAAAAGTTACTATGTAAACTTGTTATATATGTACAGAAGTCCACTGATAAAAGCAGTATCAGCATAGATTTTCTAAAAGGTATGGACACAGTAACTGTTAATGTTAAAAATCTCAATTCCATAGAGTACTATTTGAAAATACTCTCTTCAGGATGTCTAAATAATCCGAATTTCAAATCTCAAGCCATGTCAATCATAGGAACCAAAAAGGAAATTCTCGAATTTATCAAATACAAAATTCCAGATTTAGAAAGTAAAAATAAAATAATGATCCTTAAGGGAAATGAATATTTTTCCATATAATGGGATGATTAGAGAAAAAGTTGATAGGGGTGTTAGTAGTAGTGGATCTTAATTTTAAAAAGATAAAGGAACTATTTGATGGAGGAAAGTATTCTGAAGTTATATCAATTCTGCAGAATATTGATGGTGATTCAACGAATTGTCTTGATGAAATGTATTTTATGTATTTTTCTTATGCCAGGCTCAGTTGTTTTGATATAGCACTTAAAGGGTTTAGAAAACTGTTGCAACTTGGCTACAATGGCTACGACAGCTACTATTCATATTTTATCTATAATATAGGCTTATGTTATTACAAAACCCTTCAATTCAGAAAAGCTTATCTGTTTTTCAAATATGCCCTTGCCTGCTGCAACAGACTGGAATTCATACCTAGAACCTTACAAACTGAAGAAATAATATTTCATAAATCAAGTAATCATAATTAAATGTCAAGGAGGTAATCTCTGTGAAACATAAAAGAGTAATTATTGTATCTGCAGTGATATTTGGATTGATGGCTGCAGGTGCAGGAATTACATATGGAACCCATAAGGGTGAAATAGATTCCATTATTGCTGATGTAAATCAGAAAAAGCAACTTGTTATTGATTCCACTTTTGAAAGAAAAGGGTATACCACAATTTATGATAAGGATAATAAAGTTATAAGCAAACTCATTTCACAAAATTATACTTATACTTCACTTGAAAACATTCCGTCTAATATTCAAAATGCTTTTGTAGCTATAGAAGATAAAGATTTTAGAAAACATGGTGCAATAAGTATAAAGGGAACGACAAGAGCACTTGTACAGATATTTAGAAATAAAGGGGAAGCCGTACAGGGCGGCAGCACCATAACCCAGCAGCTTGTCAAGAACGTATTCTTATCAAATAAAAAAACTTTGGATAGAAAAATAGAAGAAGCCTTGCTTGCAATGGATGTTGAACACAAATATTCGAAAGACAAGATACTGGAATTCTACTTGAACAACGTATATTTTGGCAGGGGCAATTATGGTGTGGAGACAGCTGCAAAGGGATATTTCCAGAAAGACATCAAAGATTTAACCTTGTCTGAAACAGCTTTTCTAGCTGCAATTCCCAATAATCCATCTCTATATGATCCCATAACCAATAAAACCAATACACTGAAAAGAAGAAATTTGATTTTAAAGGCAATGCTTGATGAGAAATATATAAATAAGGTTAAATATGACAGTGCAGTAAAAGAGGAGATTGTATTAAAACTATCACAGCCAGAACTGCCAAAGGACAATTATGTAACTTCTTTTGCAATAGACAATGCAGTAAAAGATCTTATGAAATATGATGGATTTAAATTCAAATATGAATTTAAAAGCGACGTAGATAAGACCAAGTATCAGAAAAAATACAGCTACACATATTCTGATTATGACAAACGTGTCAGGGCAGGAGGTTATTCTATTTACACATCTATAGAAATGTCAAAACAGAAACAGCTGCAGAATAGTGTGGATTCGGGGCTTTCAGGATTTACAGGAAAAGACTCGAAGACAAATAAATATAATGTACAGGGAGCTGCCGTAAGTATTGACAATGCTACAGGGTATGTGGCCGCCATAGTTGGGGGAAGAGGAACAGATGACGAGTTCAACAGGGCGTTTCTTTCCTATAGACAGCCGGGTTCTGCAATAAAACCTATTCTTGTGTATACACCAGCTTTTGATAATAAGTACCATCCATTATCAAGGGTTGTTGATCAATATATTCCAGGCGGACCACAGAATGATGAAAGAACTTATTTTGGAAGCGTAACTTTAAGGTATGCAACTGAAATGTCATTGAATA
Organism: Clostridium sp. HV4-5-A1G; assembly: GCF_900184915.1. Lineage (NCBI taxonomy): Bacteria > Bacillati > Bacillota > Clostridia > Eubacteriales > Clostridiaceae > Clostridium > Clostridium sp. HV4-5-A1G. The sequence goes on from NZ_FXYI02000131.1 coordinate 6,464, forward strand.
CAATACCGTATATATTGATGACAAGGCTTGGTCCTAATAAATTAATGTCGTATCTTCTAAATATGCACTTCACTGGAATCTACAAGGAAGATTATAATTCAATAGCAGCAATAGGTGGTTTTACAAAAGGTACTTCTCCGGTGGAGATGGCAGGGGCTTATTCCACACTTGAACATGGTGGGGGATATGCGGAAACTACTTGTGTAAGAAAAATGACATATCAGGATGGATCCATTATTGTAAAAGATCAGAAAACTCTTGGCAGGAAAAAAATATATACCAGAGAATCCGCCTATATGATGACGGATATTTTGAAAGGAGTACTTACTGAAGATTACGCTACCGGCCATAAGCTTGCCCTTGCAAACGGACAGATAGCAGCAGGCAAGACAGGAACGACTTCGAGCAACAAGGATGGATGGTTCTGCGGATACACGAAATATTATACGACTGTTGTTTGGGTAGGGGCGGACATGCCGGAGGAAATAAGCAATTTATATGGAGCCGTGTATCCCGGACATATATGGAAAGATTACATGGATAAGATTCACCAGAATTTGAAACCTATAGAATTTAAAAAGCCTGATACGGTGGTTTATAAATATATAAATCCGCAAACAGGTGAAAAGGTTGATTATAACAGCGGACTACAGGATATGTTTTCAAAGCCAATACTTGATGAAATAGAAGAGGAAAAGAGAAAGGCCGAAGCTGCATCCAGGGCACAAAAGGAAGCTGCTTACAGGGAATCTGAACCTCAAAGGGAAAAGGAAGTTGAAAAGTTACTTGAGAAATATGAATCTCAGTCTTATACAAGTGTTGATAGCATACAAGCTATAGATAGCCTGCGAGATAGTATAAATTACCTGATAGGACAGATTATTGATATTGATAAGGCAAATTTATATAAAGACAGACTTGACAAAAGGACTGCCCAGCTTAGACCAAGCAGGGACAAATGGGAAAATGTAAAAAAAGATCAGGAAAAACAGCAGCAGCTGGAAATAGAAAGAAACAATTCTGAGGCAGAGAAACTAAACAATCAGAAAGAGCTTCTGAGGGAGCAGCAGGAATTGCAGAAGCAGAAAGAACAGCAGCAAAAACAGGAACAGGCCGATATTCTTGAGAAAGAAAAAGAAGCGGCAGGATCGGTTCAGAAAGTACAGTCTTTTTCAGCTGACACCAATAAAAATGATTCCGACTTTCAAAATGCAGTGAACGATGCTGTTTCCAAGATTTCAAAAGTTGACAATCAAAAACTTGCCTCAGTACTTAAACAGGCAGTTCAAGATAAAATTTTATTACTCAAATAGAAAGCTGGCAGGAATAATACATATCCTGCCAGCTGTTCTGTTTTTCTGGCTTTAATAGAGTTTCAGAGTATGATATAATTTAACATGTAATAAGAAAATTGTATAAGGTTGCCTCTTCTTTATTTGTGGGTGGATTATGATTGATAATGTCTGCGTATGAAGAAGAGGTGATGCGTTTATGGCAGAAGGATATTTAATATTATTCTTCAGTTTATTTTCAATAACTGCTATTTGTATAGTGGCATTATCTAATAAAAAGTCAGATATTAAAATCGAAAATAAAATTACTTTGAGACCTGATGAAATATCATCTGATACCAAAGTAAACATAAATAATTCCAAAAAGAATAATAGATAGTCTCTCCAAAGTCCTATCTATTATTTATAATACCATATACAATTATAAAGCAGACTAAATTCATAATCCACCCTCTTATTACTAATATTATATCATAGAATTTTAAAATTATACAGTAGAAAAATTTATATCGTTAAAGTACCTATATAAATGTTAAATTCCTAGTCTTATAAAGCCTATGTTAATAAAAAGGAACATATTTATTTCATGGGAATTAAATTGTCAACAAAAATCTTATAATATTATCATAAATAGATTAAAATAATTAATTATATAGCTAATGTATATATTATGTCGGGTGGGGATCTTATATGAGCATAAATATTCTTAAAGGACTTAATGAGGCACAGAAAGAAGCTGTTACAACAACAGAAGGATATATACGTGTAATAGCAGGAGCTGGGAGTGGAAAGACTAAAGCATTAACAAGCAGATACGTTTATTTAGTAAATGAATTAGGTATTTCTACTGCTAATATTTTATGTGTAACTTTTACAAATAAAGCTGCACAGGAGATGAAAAAACGTATAAGAACAGTGATAGGTGATAATGATACGGGATTAATATCAACTTTTCATGGCTTTTGTAGACTTTTATTAAAAGAAGATATACATACAATGTATTATCCAGATGATTTTATAGTAATGGATACTGAGGATGTAGAATCAATATTAAAGATTGTTTATGAACAAGCAAACATAACATCAAGGCAACTTACATTTTCAAAAGCTAAGGAAATGATTGGATTTAGGAAAATAGCCGAGAATCCTCCCATTTTCAAAGGGGAGATGAAAGGCTGCTATCAAAGTTACTATATGTATATGTTGAAAGCCTTTATTCTTTTGGATTATAGAGTAATATATAATATACTATATGTATGAGTAAAAATAATATAATACATGCAAGAACCTGTGTATACAATGTAAATTATCATATTGTTTGGAGTGTAAAATATCGAAAGAAAATATTAAAAAATGGAGTTGATGAATACTTAAAAACATTGTTTAAAAAGATAGCAGAAGAAAAGGGATTTGCAATTCAAACAATGGAAGTCATGGAAGATCATGTTCATATATTTGCAACAGCACCTCCTAAAATAGAGCCTTCATATATAGTTAAAATGTTAAAGGGCATAAGTGCCAGAAAACTTTTTATAAAATATCCTGAGCTGCAGAAACAATTATATAAGGGGCATTTATGGAACAGTTCTTTTTATATAGAAACGGTAGGTTCTATATCAGAAGAAGCTGTAAGAAAATATATTGAACTTCAAAAAGAAAGGGGGTAAGCAAAATAAAAAGAGTAGTTAACTTCATATTAAATCCAACTAAAAAAGAAAAAATAATCATTGGATGTTTAACATATGCGGCCTCAAAACTGTGGAATGTGGCAAACTATGAGAGAAAAAACTGGACTAAAGAAAGTGGTCTGGAATATCCAAGTTGGTACAGGCAGAAAAAAGCTTTAAAGGATCATTTTTGGTATAAAAGCCTCCCTTCTCAGACGGCACAGGAAGTATTGAAACAGCTGGGTGACAGCTGGAAGTCCTTCTACGCACTGAAGAAAACAGGAGTCATAGAAAATCCTAAACCTCCTAAATTCAAACACTCAAATTTCAATATAAGATATCTCAATAAAGGTTTTGTACTGCAGGACGGAACTTTAAGGCTGTCGCTGCCTAAAAAACTGAGAATATACCTGAAAGAAAAGTACAGCATTACAGACAGGTATCTGTTTTTAAAAATGCCTGCCGGCAAAGAAATTGCAGGCGCACCAAAGATAGTGGAAATCATACCCCTGCCAAATAACAAAAAATATAGTTTAAATATCATAGTAGAGAAACAGGATGTCAAATTAAAAGAGAATAATGAT
>NZ_FXYI02000132.1:0-9940 GCF_900184915.1 Clostridium sp. HV4-5-A1G
TCTTGATATTTATTATGATATATTTGACAGTCAAAAAATATATTATAAAAATTTTAAGGGAAAGCTGCCCCTGATTTTAAAGGGGAAATTGAAATCGGGGGAATACAGGGTTAGAGGAGATGTGAGTTCTCAATTTATAACAGGGCTTTTGTTTGCCCTTCCAAGGTTAAATGGAGATTCTACAATATATGTAACCACTCCGTTGGAATCCAAACCCTATGTGGATATTACACTGGATTTACTAAAAAAATTTGGAATAAATGTGGATGAAGATGGGCATGGAAAATATACAGTTAGGGGAGGGCAGAAATATAAGAGCAGAGACTACTATGAGGTGGAAGGAGATTTTTCACAGTCCGCCTTTTGGCTTATCATGGGAGCCCTTGGCAAAGGTATTACTTGCTGCGGATTAAAAAAAGACTCTCTTCAGGGAGACAAGATCGTAGTAGATATACTCAGAAAAATGGGTGTGAAAATTGAATGGGAGAAAGGCGGCTTAGTTGTCAGTCCCGCCCGTAAAATTTACAGCAGCACTATTGATGCTTCACAATGTCCTGATCTTGTACCTGCACTTGCAGTTTTGGCCTCTGTGAGCTGTGGTACTACTGAAATTAAAAATGCAGGAAGGCTCAGAGTTAAGGAGTCAGACAGACTTAAGGCCATATCAACGGAGTTGAATAAAATAGGAGGGAATGTAGTAGAAAAAGAAGATGGACTCATTATAGCAGGGAGGGAAAAACTCACAGGCGGCGAGGTGAACAGCTGGGATGATCATAGGATAGCCATGGCTCTGGCATCGGTGTCTTCAAAATGTCAGAACCCTATGATAATAAAAGGAGCCGAATGTGTGAAAAAGTCCTATCCAAATTTTTGGAAAGATTTTAAGAACTTAGGAGGAAATATAAATGAGCGGAATATGGGGAAATAAAATAAAATTATCCATCTTTGGCGAGTCCCATGGAAAATCTGTAGGCATTACTATAGACGGATTGAAGCCTGGTATAAAAATTGATCTGGAATATATAAGAGGACAGATGAAAAGAAGGGCACCGGGATTTACAGAATTTTCTACAGCCAGGAGAGAGGAGGATAATTTTCAGATTTTAAGTGGGTATTTTAAAGGTAAGACAACGGGCACACCTCTTTGTGCAATTATACTGAACAATGACACTCACTCAGAACACTACGAAAAAACTTCGGATATATTGAGACCGGGGCATGCAGATTTTACTGGAAAAGTTAAATATAATGGCTTTAATGATTACAGAGGAGGAGGCCATTTTTCGGGGAGGCTCACAGCACCGCTGGTTTTTGCTGGTGCATTATGCAGAAATATATTAGAGGAAAGAGGAATAATAATAGGAAGCCGTATAGAGAGCATAGGCACAATTAAAGATAAGAAAAGCTTTGACGTTGTTTCTACCGATGAGAATATGCTCAGGGAGCTTTCAAAAGACAAATTTCCTGTACTAGATGAAGATTACTGCAAAAAAATGAAGGACAGTATATTAAAAACCAAGTCAGAAGGGGATTCCCTTGGAGGAATTGTAGAGACGATAGTTTTAAATTTACCAGCAGGTATAGGTGATCCATTTTTTGATTCGGTGGAAAGTACTCTTTCCCATCTTTTATTTTCTATTCCTGCAGTTAAGGGAGTGGAATTTGGAATGGGATTTAATATGACCACTATGAAAGGCTCAGAGGCCAATGACGAATACTATATGTCAGAAGATCATAAAATAAAAACTTACACGAATAATAACGGAGGAATTCTAGGAGGAATCACGGATGGCATGCCTCTTGTATTTAGGGCAGCTGTAAAACCAACTCCCTCTATAGCAAAACCTCAAAGGACTGTGAATATTAGAAATGAAAAGAAGGAGATTTTGAAAATAGAGGGAAGACATGATCCCTGTATTGTACCCAGGGCTGTGCCGGTAATAGAGGCGGTTACAGCTATTGGAATATTGAATTTAATGGATGAGTGAAGTGGTGGTGATATTTTGGAAAGTTTGGATGAATTAAGGAATAAAATAAATAAATTAGATGGAGAAATGGTTAGAATTTTTATTGAGAGAATGAATGTGGTTTCTAAAGTAGCTGAGTACAAGAAAGAAAATCATATGAATGTACTGGATGAAAATAGGGAAGAGAATATCATAAAAACACAATTAGAGAATTTTAAACAAAGCTCCATGAAAAACGAAATAGAAACTTTTTTGAGAGACATTATGAGTATAAGTAGAGACCTTCAAGAGAAAAAGATAAAGGAAGATAATAAACCGGAAATAATGGGGTATAACCATTCCTGTAAAGTCGGATTTCAGGGTATACTGGCGTCTTTTAGTTATGAAGCTCTAATTGACTATTTTGGGGATAAGGTTAAAACCCTAGGCTTTGATAACTTTGAAGATGTGTTTAATTCACTGGAAAATGGGAATGTAGATTATGGAATCCTTCCAATTGAAAATTCTTCTACTGGAGGAATTTCTCAAGTCTATGATCTGCTTGAAAAATATGATCTTTATATAGTGGGAGAGAAGTGTATTAAAGTAAACCATAACCTTCTAGGTGTTCCGGGAGCTTCAATAGAAGACATAGAGGAAGTATATTCACATAGTCAGGCATTTATGCAGAGCAGTAAATTTTTAAAAAAACACAAACATTGGAAGCTTATACCTTATTTTAATACAGCTAAAAGTGCTGAATACATAAAGAAAGAGAATGACAAGAGTAAAGCTTCCATAGCCAGCAGGAAAGCTGCGGAATTTTATGGATTGGATGTATTGAAGGAAAATATAAATTACAACAGCTATAATTATACAAGATTCATAGTAATAAGCAGGAATATGGTATATGATAGAAAATGCGATAAAATCACTATTCTCATTACTCTACCCCATAAAGTTGGAAGTTTATACAATGTACTCAAGTTCTTCTGGGAAAATAACTTAAATATGACTAAAATAGAGTCAAGACCTATGGTAAACAGACCGTGGCAGTATTTTTTTTGTATTGATTTTTATGGAAATATAATGGAGATGGGGACTAAAAGTGCACTGGAGGGAATAAAAAAAGAGAGCTCCTATTTTAAATTACTGGGAAATTATAGGGAAGGATAAGACAATTGACAGTTGACAAATTACAATTGTCAATTGTGCATTGTAAATTGTCAATTGCACTGGAGGTGAGTTTAATTGAGTGATTTTTATGGGCTTATAGGAAAAACATTAGTGCATAGTTTTTCTCCTGTTATACATCATCTTATTTTGGATGTTATGGGGAAGAGTGGAGAATATAATCTCTTTGAAATAGAGGGAAAAGATCTAGGCAAATCGCTGGAGAGCTTAAGAATTTTGGGGTGCAGAGGTATAAATGTGACCATACCCTATAAAGTTGAAATTATGAAGTATTTGAATGAAATATCCAAAGAGGCAAAGGACATAGGGGCCGTGAATACCATAGAGTTTATCGATGATGAATTGATAGGTCATAACACTGATTATTATGGTTTTGGATTGACCTTAAAAAGATATGATATAGAGCTATTTAATAAAACCGTAATACTGTTGGGTACAGGAGGAGTTTCCAAAGCTGTAGCCAGATATATTTTAGACAATGGGGCCAGGGATATGGTATATGTAAGTAGAGATCCGCATAAATTTCATGAATACGGATTTAAAGTTATAAGCTATGATGGACTGCGTAAAATAAAAAAAGGTGATATTATAATAAATTGTACACCCTGTGGAATGTACCCGGATATAAATGATTGTCCTGTAGATAGGAAAATTTTAAGTAAATTTAACACAGCAGTGGATTTGATATACAATCCTCAAAGTACTTTATTTCTGAAGTTGTCAGATGAGTTAGGACTTAATACTGTGAATGGATTATATATGTTGGTGGCCCAGGCTGCAGCATCTCAGCGAATTTGGCAGGGAAGAGAAATACCTTTGAAAATTATAGATAAAATATATAATGATTTGAGACAAGGGAAAAAGATTTGATTTATGAAGAGAATATATAAAAATGTAGTTCTCATAGGTATGCCTGGATCCGGGAAAACTACCATAGGCAGAATGTTATCCAAGGAATTAAATAAGGGTTTTATAGATATAGATGATTATATAGAAAAACAGCAGGGACGTACTATTTCAGAAATTTTTGAAGGTGGAGAGAAGTTTTTCAGGAATTTAGAATTAAAGGCAGTAAGTCAAGTGAGTCAAAAAGAAAATATTGTGATATCCACAGGCGGAGGAGTAATAAAAAATGAGGAAAATATATTAAATCTTAGGAAAAAAGGATTGATAATTTTTATAGATAGACCGCTTGAAAAAATAATCTGTGATTTGGATATAGATAACAGGCCCCTTTTAAAAAATAATACAGGGGAAATTGAGAAAATTTTTAAAGACAGATATCATATTTATATGAATTGCTGTGACTTTTCTGTTAAAAATGTAGATACTGTTGAAAGTGTATTGAAGAGTATAATTAAAGTTTATACCGGGAATCTGTAACTTTGTATGATAATAAACTGACGGTAAATTTATTTTGCTGTCAGTTTATTATCATATTTTTCATCATAATGGTAGTATTATATGATATATAATACTATTGGAACTATTATATATCATATACAGAAAAATCGAATTTTAAGGGGTTAGATTCTAAATTGGGGAGGATATTTATGGAAAAATTAAAGGCCATTTTAACCGAAATTGCAGTTGCGGTTATAATATTACTAGTTATATGTATGGCATCACTGGTGGATATAAAATCGAGAGAATCCCCCCAGACCTCACGGATGCTGGAAGATATGAACATTACCCTTCAGCAGTATAAAAAATCAATAGATAATTTAGGAAACATCGTGCAAAAAGAGAACATAGAGCTGCAGAAGCTAAAAAACGATATGAATTCTGCTGGATTAAAAAATACTTATAAATGGAATGAAACAGTAGTGGCGTATAATAGTAAATTTACAGAATATAATTCACACGTAAGTGAATACAACAAAAAAATGGACGATTATAATAAAAGATACCAGGAGTATGAAAGCATAAAAAAGAAAAATGAAAATATAATAGAATGGATTAAAGCTGTAATTGGAGTAAATTAGAATCATTTATCAAGGTGCGTAGCAGTACTTTAGGAAGCTGGGGGTGTTAGCCAATGGCAGCATTCTTATAAGATGAGATATGGAAATGAGTAAAAGGTGGGATAAAGATGAAGAGTAAAGGTAAAAATTTTCCAATTTTATTTCTGATTTTTGGACTGATTTTAGTAGGAATTATCTCTACAGTGTCCATAAAAAATTATGTTAGAATGAATTCCGGTAAAAAAGTTATCCATCAGGGTATTTTATTTAAAGAGAATGAAGGTGAAAAAATATTTTTTAAAAAACCTTCTGCATCTCCAAATAAAACTTCCATAAAAATATATAAGAGTAAAAGGGTAATGGAACTTTATGGAGATGGAAATTTAATAGGAAGATTTAAAATTGGGCTTGGAAGAGTTCCCCAGGGTAAAAAAGAAGCAGAAGGAGATAAAAAGACTCCGGAAGGAGATTATTATATATGCTATATAAATTCTCAGACAAAGTATACATATTTTTTAGGAATAAGTTATCCCAACGTAGAAGATGCACAAAATGCATTGGATAAAAATATTATCAATAGAACTCAATATGAAAGAATAAAATATGCCATTAAAAATAAAAAACAGCCGCCGTGGAATACTCCCCTTGGAGGTGCCATAGGGATACATGGAGGTGGTTCTAAATATAATTGGACTTATGGGTGTGTGGCTTTATCCAATGAAGATATGAACATATTAAAGAAGTATGCACATCTTGAAACATCTGTGAAAATATATAAGTAAAAAAAATTTTAACTCGTTACCATCAAGAGGAATATATATGTTAAAAAAAGCACAAAATAAGATAGAAAACGAGGTAAGGGGTGTTTTGATATGTCCAAATGCAAGAGAAATAATGTTATATTAGCTTTAAGTTTATTGATAGTATTTTTAATTGGTGCATTTACAACTATGGGATATAGGGCAAAATCCCTGGCAAAAGAAACGCGGGATCCAAGGAATTATTATTTTGTAATTACTGGAGAAAAAACTATATGTAAAATTGATTCCGTTACAAATCAGATTGTGAGCAGAATCAATGTGGAAGGAAGACCTGAAGATATAAGGGTATCTCCAGATGGAAAAACTTTAGCAGTAGTAGTATTGAATATTAAAGATGAAGACGATAACGGATTTATCCTATTTTACAATGTTCAAAACGACAAGCTTGTAAAGAAGCTGCAAATTGGGAGGCATCCTTCACGAATTGCTTTTGTTCCTAATAGGAATTACATAATGGTAACTAATACTAAAGACAATGACATATCCTTGATTGATTCTGAAAATTATATTGTGCTTCAACCCATATCCACTGGAAGGAGACCAAAAGCTCTCTGTCTATCTGCTGATGGCAAATGCTGTTATGTGGCAAATACTGGAGAGGATACTATAACTGTAGTGGACATGGAAAATTTTAAAAAAGTAAAAAAGTTAAGAGTGGGGAGGTATCCTACGGATATATCCTTGAATAAGGACAGTGGTAATATCATGGTCACTCTAAGCAAGGAAAAAGCTGTGGCGCTGGTAAATCCACGCAGGTCAGGTATTCAAAAGGTGAATTTAACGGATATACCTAAGAATATCTGCAGATAAAATTCAAAATGCAGATATGTGTAATGTCTGTGAATTTACTATAGTATTGATAAATATGTTAAAAAGGTATATACAAAATGAAAATTTGAGTTATAATGTAGATATAGAATGATTATTAATCGATAATAAAATTTAAACAAGAAGTTGATATTGTTTAAATTTTATATTTTTTATAAAATACCACCCCACAGGGGTGGGGAGGAGGTAGAGATGAATGAAGAAAAAAAGAGGGCTTTTCAGGCATTAAAAACTTCAAAGGGTCAAATTGAAGGAATAATGAAAATGATAGAAGATGGAAGATACTGTATTGATATATCCAATCAAATTGTAGCAGCTCAGGCTCTATTGAAAAAAGCAAATTTGTTAATACTAAAGCAGCATTTAAATCATTGTGTGAAGGATGCCTTTCTTCATAATTCTGGAGAAGAAAAGGTGGATGAAATAATGAATTTATTAGGTAAGTTGCTAGACAAGAATGGATAAAAATATAAATGTGAATTTGTTTTAGGGAGGTTTTAGAATGAAAAGTAAAATTTTTCAAATAGAGGGAATGAGTTGCGCAGCCTGCGCTAGAACAATAGAAAAGGTGAGCAAGAAAGTAGAAGGAGTGGAGGAGGCCAGTGTAAATTTTGCTACTGAAAAACTAGCTGTAACTTTTGATCCTTCTAAAATGAAAATTGACAGCTTGAAAAAAGATATCGAGAAGGCAGGATATAAAATTTTAGAAGAGGAAAGTGCTGCTGACAAAGAAAAAAAGAAAAAAGAAGAAATTGGAGAATTGAAAAGAAGGTTTATAATATCTGCTGTATTCACAATTCCACTTCTTGTTGTAGCTATGGGTCCTATGATAGCCGAAAGTTTAAATGTAATGCCTCCTGCAGCAGTGGATCCTATGGTTCATCCCAGGGCATTTGCGGTAATTCAGCTTTTATTAGTTCTTCCGGTGATAATAGTTGGGAAAAAGTATTTTACTATAGGATTTAAGTCATTGTTTAGAAGAAGCCCAAATATGGATTCGCTTATAGCTATAGGGACATCGGCAGCATTTTTGTACAGCGTGTTTTCCGTATTTAAAATATTACAGGACAACAGTTATTACCATATGTATTTTGAATCTGCAGGTGTTATACTTACTCTTATAACTTTGGGAAAATATTTTGAAAATCTGGCTAAAGGAAAGACTTCTGAAGCAATAAAGAAATTAATGGATTTAGCTCCTAAAACTGCAAATATAATGAGAGATGGAGAAGAAATAAAGATTCCAATTGATGAAGTGGAAGTTTCTGATGTGCTTGTAGTAAGGCCTGGAGAAAAAATCCCTGTGGATGGTGAAGTTATTGAAGGAATGACTTCTGTAGACGAATCGATGCTTACAGGGGAGAGTATACCGGTGGAGAAAACTCCGGGAAGTAAAATTATAGGTGCAAGTATAAATAAAAATGGTTCTATAAAGTATAGAGCTACTAGAGTGGGGAAGGACACTGTACTCTCTCAGATAATAAAACTGGTTGAAGAGGCTCAGGGATCTAAGGCACCTATTGCAAAACTGGCTGATATAATAGCTGGTTATTTTGTGCCTGTAGTGCTTGTATTGGGTATATTGGCATCTATAGGCTGGTATGTATCTGGGCAATCTGGTGTATTTGCAGTAACCATATTTATATCTGTACTTGTAATAGCTTGTCCTTGTGCACTGGGATTGGCTACACCAACGGCTATAATGGTGGGAACTGGCAAGGGGGCAGAGTATGGGGTACTTATAAAAAGTGGTGGAGCTTTAGAAATTGCCCATAAAATACAAACTGTAGTATTTGATAAGACCGGCACTATAACTGAAGGGAAACCAAAAATTACAGATATAGTTCCATTAGACACAGTGAAAGAGGATTATTTACTTCAAGTTGCAGCTTCTGCTGAAAAAGCATCGGAGCACCCGCTGGGAGAAGCTATAGTTAAAGAAGCTAAGAATAGGAGCATTTTATTGAGAAAGGTAAATTCTTTTGTTGCTATACCCGGCCGCGGCATTGAAGTTTCCGTGGGAAATGATGATGTGCTTTTAGGCAATAGAAAACTTATTCTAGACAAAAAAGTTTCTCTGGAGAATATGGAGATGGTGTGGAAAAAACTTTCTAGTGAAGGCAAAACGCCTATGTATGTAGCATTAAATAATAAATTAATAGGAATAATAGCTGTAGCGGACACGGTTAAAGAAAACAGCAGAAAGGCTGTAGAAAAGCTCCATTCCCTTGGTATAGAAGTGGCTATGATAACTGGAGACAATAAAAATACAGCTCAGGCCATAGCGGAGCAAGTTGGAATAGACAGAGTGCTTGCAGAGGTTCTTCCAGAGGATAAGGCCAATGAGGTAAAAAAGCTGCAGAATGAGAATAAGAAAGTAGCTATGGTTGGTGATGGAATAAATGATGCCCCAGCTCTGGCACAGGCGGATGTAGGCATAGCAATAGGCTCTGGCACAGATGTGGCTATGGAATCAGCGGATATTGTCCTTATGAAAAGTGACTTGATGGACGTGGTTACGGCCATAGATCTGAGCAAAAAGACCATAAAGAATATAAAAGAAAATTTATTTTGGGCTTTTGGATACAACTCATTAGGTATACCTGTGGCCATGGGAATACTTTTTATATTTGGAGGACCACTTTTGAATCCTATGATAGCAGCACTAGCTATGAGTTTTAGCTCGGTTTCAGTGCTTTTAAATGCACTTAGGCTTAAGAGATTTAAACCAGTGTACAATTGAGAAATTTAATCGGCAATTTAAGTTGGAAGTTTGAGTTAAAGCTGACAATTTAAAATAAATATAAAAATGTAAAGAGGTGTAAATATGTTTTTTAAAGGAAAAATAAAAAAAATAGCACATGTAGAGGGAATGAGCTGCCAGCATTGTGTTGAACATGTTAAATCAGCTTTAGAGTCAATAGAAGGAGTTTCAAGTGTGAAAGTGGATTTGGGAAGTAAAACTGCAGTTATAAAATCTTCTTCTGAAATCAACAATTCGGATATAGAAAAGGCTGTTAAGGATGCAGGCTATGAAGTAAAAGATATAGAGTAAAAAGTACAATATATTTTGATAATGCTGATGTAAAAATAGCTAATGAAGGTTTCTTCATTAGCTATTTTTAATTTAGTCATATTTATTTAGACAAATTATTGACATTTATAGATTATTAAAATATACTAATAG
>NZ_FXYI02000133.1:0-9933 GCF_900184915.1 Clostridium sp. HV4-5-A1G
ACGAGATCTAGTACGTTCTCTTGGGCTCTGATATTTGTATAAGAGACAGGTATTATACTTTCCATATACTCCTTTTGGCGTATTTTTTATATAAATTTTATGTATAATTTTTACATTAATTACATATAAAGAAGGTTATACATATTATATTCGCATTAATTATGTATAACCTTCTTTAATATTATTTTATTTTACATATTTAGAAATAATGCTAAGAACCTTCTCAAGATTTGTTTTTGCACTACTTTGGGGAAGCGATTCTACAAGTGATGCAGCTAAATCAAAATCTGATTTCAACTTTGTTCTAGAAACTTTGGTTACAGCTGCATTTGCTTCATTTATTTCAGCTGCAGCTACTCCTTGCACTTTTTGCTTTATTCCCCTAAGCTCAATATTATACTTCGCTTTATCTATTCCTTGTGGTAAATTATCTATTGCTTCTTGTGCTGCTTGTATATCTTCATATGAAAGGGATTGGCTTGCTTTATTCAAAGCATCTATGACTTTATCTATGGCCTCCTGCACAGCTTTTTTCTGTGCCAATTTATCTTCTATAGTATCAATTCGTTTATTAAAATTTCCCTTTGTATCACTTACGCTGTCAGGCAAATCATCTATTTTTCCTTTTAAATCTTTTATCTTATTCTCATATGCATCTATATCTATCGCTGCATTATAATTCATGCGATAACTTATATCCCTATCTAGTGCAGTTATTTCTTCATCTATGCCCTTTATATCATTATTTAATTCTATTTCATTTTCTACAACATCAAGCCTCTTATTCAAGCTGTCTTTTTTAGATCCATCAGGAAGTGTATTTACAACTTGCATTGCTGAAGTTACACTTGATTGTGTTTCTAATTTTTCTGCACTATCAACACGTGATTCTGCAGTATTAAACTCATTTATTAACTTCTCTACAGCAGCAATCCTGCCGCTCAAGCTTGTCTTATCCTGACCTGAAGGAAGATTGTTTACAAGATTTCTTGCACTATTTACATCTTCTTGTTCAAGGGTACTTTCTGCTTTTTCCACAGCTGTTTTAGCATTTATAAGCAACTGATCTTCTGCATTCTTTTTTACATTATTCAGCCTATTTTGAAGATCTGATACATCCCAACCTTCAGGTACATTACTTATAGCCTCTTGTGCCAAATTTATATCATCATCCGTTTTTGTATTCTCTGCCTTTGTAACCTTAGTTCCTGCATCTGCTATAAGCTTATCCACATACGATTTAACAGTATCAAGCCTACTTTGCAGTGATTTTTTGTCTGCTCTATCTTCTAACTCATTTACCTTATCTCTAGCTGCATCATAGTCAGCTTTAAATTTTGTTTTCTCCGCTGTTGTTACTGCTGCTGTTGCTTCGTCAAGTGCCTGATTATTTGCATTTATTTTATCTATAGAATCTTGAATATTTTTTATTTCATTTTTAAGATTGTCTTTATCAGAACCATCAGGTAATTTATCAACCAATCCTTTTGCAGTATCAAGGTCAGATTGGTTCAACGTATTCTTTGCTATATTCACTGCGTCTGTAGCATCTTTAATAGCTTTCTGGCTATCTATCTCTTTTTGTATATCACTGATTTCATTTTCAAGCTTTGTTTTATCATCTCCACTAGGAAGAGCATCAACAATTTTCTTTGCATTATCGAGGTCATCCTGATTTTTTGAGTTTTCTGCTTTATCTACAGCATTTGATGCATCTTCAAGTGCTTTATCCTTTACTGTTATATCCTGTGAAACTTCAGTGCTTTCATTTCCAGCATTATCTACTGACTTAGCTTTTACTGTATGTTTACCTGCACCTAAAGTAATTTGAGATATATATTTTTGATATGAACTTCCATCTACACTATAATCTACTTCTTTAGTTCCACTCTCTGAATCAGTACCAGGAGTAATAGTTATAGTCCCATTGTTATTTGCAATTGTCGGTAATGTCGGAGCTACCTTATCTATCTTACTTACTGTTACAACCTGAGTTGCTACATTTCCTGCTTTATCTGCTGCTTTTATAGTATAGGTCCCATTTTGGGTAGCCTTAAAACTTGCAGTATTTCCATTTACTACAGTACCATCTGGAAGAGTTATACTTGCAACTCCACTTCCCCCTGTTTCATCTGCTGCCGTTATATTTATAGTAGCATCTGTGTTCTGCCACGATATTGGGTTTCCACTTACACTAATTGCTGGTGCAGTAGTATCGGCTGGTTTAGTTGCATCTGATATAACTTTATCAACTGCAGAATCCCCTGCTGGTCCTTTTGAAATAAGTTGACTTGTAGGAATCTTAGAAACATCAGTATAAATTCCATTATCATTTTCTGCCTTAGTAACTACATCCGAATTTAATTTCACATAAGTGCTTTTTACCCAGCCTATCCAACCGTTATGCTCATTTACATAAACATCACCGGTGTCCATAACTATAAGCTTTGATACATTTGATGCCCCATTTGATATTACTGCCTTTGCATGGGTAATATCTATTCCGTGACTTTCTAACTTATCTCCCTGTACATCGGGTCCTATTCCATAGGTTGTACCGTCATTCATAAGGATATATTGATTATTAGCATCCAGCTGTACAAAAGACTTAACATTTGATCCGTTTACTGCAGTTAGATTATTTAAGCTACCATTGTTATCGACTGTCTGAAAATTTCCGTTTTTCAAAAGTACTGCTTGGTTTTTAGCTTTATCTACTATCTTAGCTAAAGTGGTAGTTTTCTTAAAAGTCCCATTCTGCAGTGTATATAAAAAGCCGTCTGACATTTCAAATATTCTGTTGGACCATATCTTATTTATAGTTACTCCGGATGGAGGTAATATAATTCCGGTATCATCCCTTAGAGTTCCGTCTTTCATAACAAATAAATCTTTATTTACATTCGTGGCATCCATAATATAGGCAACATTATTCATGTTAATTCCAAAAGTTTTAACATTTCCTGAATCATCAAGATATACTAGAGAACCATCAGACTTTTGAAGTAACATCTTCTGCGACTGGCCATTGGCATATTTATAGGCAAACATATCCTTAATATCATTTTGTTTAAGAGTCATATCATGGATACTTTCGTCTGTATCTACATATTTTAAGGAGCCATCTTTCATATAAAGTACTGTTTTTATAGTTCCATTTCCAAATATAAGAGTTCCTACATGGTCAATGGCATCACCATCTACAGCTAAAGTATCAGGATTGGTTGTATTGAAATCTTTATAATACTGCACCATACCATAATTATCTATTAAAACCATTTGACCATTATCAAGGAAGTACTTACCTTTAATTGAAGATTGATTTTGAATTATACCTCCCGAATGCATAGTTGAAGTACCATCATTGCCGCTTAAATTAAAATTCATAAATTGATTATTAGCATTTGTTGCTTTGCCATAGAAGCCTTTAAACCATGAACCATATTTCGTAGCATCATCAATGTTGTAGATATTGTCTACTTGCCAACTTCCCTCTCCAATTCCGATAATTGCATCCCATTCATTATCTGTCATAGTTCTTTTAGAAGAATCATAGGTACCACCATCTAAAATTCTAATTGTATAGGACATTCCATCTATAGTAATACTTTTGCCAGAATCTAATTGTTGCCTAGTTAAGTCACTTTTGCAAATTGAGTCAACTAGATTTCTATCCGCAATAAGAATCTTTTTACCTGTTTTGGGACTTGTCGCTAAAACCCATTGAACTTTATATGCATCATCGCTATCAGTATCTCTTATTTCATAATCACCTTTACCAAAACTATTATATGGATTATAGGTAATTATATCAGTAATTTTTCTTTTAGTATTATTTACGTATAAAGTACCAAATTTAACAACATCACCATCTTTATGACCATATATTAGAGGATCTGTATCTGAAACTTCAAGAACAGGACGCCAACCAATTGTTGCACCACCTGAAACATATCCTGAATTCGTTAAGTAACCTAAAGAAATATAATGGTCTGATTGAGATGCACAGTAAAGTTTAGTATTATTAGATCTATATCCTCGTAACATAATATAACTACCACCATTAAATAAAAAAGAACCATTTACCATACTGAGAGATTGGCTCCAATGCCATAGTGCATTATTTTGAGTCAAATTAGTGTCTATATTATCATCTCTATCCAAAGGATTTGATATAGGCAACCCATTTCCGCTAATCCATTGAACATTAGAACTTGCAGCCATAGCAACATTACTAATAGCAAGCTTATACCCTGCATCCCCTTTACTAATTTGCGGCATCATACCGCTTCCCACTAGCCCAACTGCAAGAGTCGCTGCTAGGCATACATTTTTTACGTATCTGTTTTTATCAAATACATTTAATTTCCTCTTATTCATAAAAATCAAAAACCTCCTTTATTTTACTTAATTACACAATACAATAAATTTTTATTTGTAAATTTGATGATTTCTTATCTATTCTTGGGGTCATAATTTACTGTAAATTTAAAGACCTCACCTTTTTAAGATGAGGCCTTCAATTATATTTGCCAGGATACATTCATTTCTATATCACTCGAATAACTTAATATAATAGTTTGATTTATACTGCAGTTTTTATTATTACTTAAAGATATGGTAAAAGATACTTTGTCATTATCCTTTTTATCAGAATTTTTATCTACAGTAACACTAACTGTACTTCCATTTAACTTTACAAAACGACTTTTAAGATTAAGAAGCTCGCTATACTTTGAAATACCATATGTCTTTTTCAAATTATCCTTCTTTTCATTAAAATACTCGTTTAAATCTTTACTGTTTTCTATGTCACTTAATCCCTTAATACCATTATTCAATTTAGTTTCTGTATTTATATACTGATCTGTGTTTAATATCTTTTTGCTAAATAAGAAATAAAGGGATACGGCAGGATTTGACTTTTCAGCTTCAGATACTTTTTGAACATCAGAAGCGGTTGAACCTTTTGCTGGAGTACTTAGATTATCTATATTTTTTATACGTGCATTATATTTCTTTGCATAATCCATATTTTCATCAAACCGCTTCTTTTCAGATAGGCTGTGTCCTTGTTTTAAGTATTCATATTTACCTGTAGTATTAAGTTTTCCTGAGTTAACTTTATAAATCAATGCACAGCTTATAAAAATTACAGCAATTACAGCTGAACTTATCAATATTACTTTTCTTCTAGTTAAATCCATCTTCTTCCCCCTTTACTAATGATTCAAAGTATCATTATAACTAATTCTGCTCTTAGTGACTCTCAACTTAATGCTTACAGTTCCAAATTCATTTGCAATTCCACCCCCGCCTGCAGTGTTATAATAAGAACCACTTCCAAAATAAATATCTATATGGGTACCTTTTATTGCACCGCCTCTATCTACTACTACATAAGCTCCATTTGCATCTACTTTCTGACCATTTGACATTACCCAATACCTTTTACTATCAGGTACCTTTACAATTACAAGTGTTCCAAAAGGTATAGAAGAATCTGCTGCTATGAGATGGTTGGACAAATTCTTATTTACCAAGTTCATACCATTCCAGGCTGCTATTGTTCCTCCATTTTCTCCAATATTATCACCTGTATATGCAGTTGCGATACCACTTTGATAAACTATGTTTGGATTATTAAACACATAATAATCGGAGCTTTCTGCAGCTATTATACTTGATAAATCCCAAGTTCGACTGTTTTGATTGTTTTTATTATAAGGATCATGGACAGTTACTTTATTGCTGCCGTCTATATCTACAAGTACAATATAATGGTTTCCTTGAGTAAAAGTTGATCCCAGACTTCCATATGATATCCCGTCAGTTCCATGAACATTTGCAATAACAGGATGTCCCTGCTTTAGTTCATTTACAACACTCATATAATCAGATCTATCATAGTGTTTCATCGTAAGTCCAAAGAATGATGCTGCCTTTAAAAAATTATCATTTACGTCAGTATCTTTATGAACTCCAATGTCATTAAAATAATCTGCCGCCTCATTTGGCTCCAAAATACCATCACTATTTTTATCATATCCTCCAAGTTTTCCTTCCAAACCGCTTACTACCATTGCAAGGGATGTAGGAGCTGAACCTAAGTCAGACATAGTAGAACCTGCATAAGAATTACTGCCCCATCTACTGTCCCATTGATAAAATGTAGGAATCATACCTGCTGAAATTCCAGTACTTGACCCTCCTAAATCTCCTAAAAGTGAATCCAATGTCAAATCACTCAATTTGCCATTTATCCAGCCTCCATTTTGCTCTTTCTTATCAAAATTAAAGCCAGATTCTATAATAAAGTAAATTGCATCATCCACATCTTTTTCTTGTGGAAAATCATGTTTTATTATTGATCTTAACTTAGCAAACAACTCACCTTGAAGCTTGTACCCTGAGTAAACAGGTTTAGTCACAGCATGAGTTCCTTCAGAATCAGTATAAGTTGAAGTTACTTGATTGTACTGTAAATCTATTTCTCCCCATATGCTGCTTATATGTGTAACCACTGCAATGGAACCTTTCTCTTCTTTGGTTACAGTAATTTTTTTACCAGTATCAACGCCTAAAATATTAACTTCTTTCTGGTAGGTAATAATGTCAGTTGTTGTCTGTTTAGATATTGTAAATTCCGGCTTTAATTCATCTGCTATCTTATGAGAATTTTTTTCTATCTTTTTCTTTATAATCTCCTCGGTAATTCCAGTTTTCTCGCCAACGCCATCAATTATGGAACTATTTTCGGATTTAGAATTGTTGTCGTCTTTTGATTTATCTTTAGCGTTATCATCAAAGAAATCCTCCGGCTTTATACCTAACGACATTTCCATATACTTCATATACCCAAACACATTACCAGGGCTTAAATAAAATTTTCTTATTATGTTATAGGCATCTGTATAATCTGTCTCTGTAGTATTTATTGTTGGTGTATAAGTAGTACTTGTATTGTTTACTGCAGTACTATTAGTAGTATCCGTACTAGATCCTGATGCAGAGCTGGATGGTGATTTAGAAGGAGGTACTATCCTTCTTGCACCACTAAAGTCACTTCTTCCACTCATTGCAGATACTTTCACGACATCTCCTGTTTTTGGAGCTTGAATATAATATCCTTGTCCTATATACATACCAACATGGCCAGGAGGAGTACCTTCAAAGAACACTAAGTCTCCTGGTTCCAGCTGAGATTCATTAATAGGAGTGCCTACATTAAATTGCTCCTGAGATGTTCTTGGCAAATTAATACCGAAGTGTGCATAGCAATATTGAACTAACCCCGAACAATCAAAGCCAGAGGGGCTTGTACCTCCCCACACATAAGGAACGCCCAGAAAAGACAGTGCATAATTTACCACATCATTTGTAGAAGTAAAGCTTCCTCTTGACAGTGAATTCTCAAAATCAGCACATTCTGATGGATCGCTGCTGTTTAAAACTGACAAAAGCTTTTTCTGGTTTTGTTTTTGTTTATTCAGTATATCTATTTTCCTTAAAATATCACTTTTCAATTTTTCAGTTTTATCCTTATTCTGTTTCAATTTTTTCACAATGCTTTCCCTTGATTTTTTGTCGTTTTCAAGCTTTTTTATATTATGGTCATCAAAATCCATTAGTGTTTTTATAATTATTGATTTTGAAATCAGATCATTGAAATTTTTAGAAGACAAAAGGATATTAATGTAGTTTTGTCTTAAACCTGTGACGTACATTTCCCTGATTCTTTTTTGAGCAATATCACTGGTGTCTTTTATGCTTTTGTTTATAGAGGACAGCTCCTTTGCATTCTTTGAAATGCCATCGTTTAGATTTTTAAGAGTTTGATTGTATTTTTCCAAAGCAGCAATATTCCCTTCTATTTGGTTATCCATAATTTCTATCTGTTTTTCCACATTGTCGTTCCAATTTTTATACTCTTGGGTGTTTGTATCTGAAGATATGCCGGAGGAAAGACTTGAAGGGCTTGCACAAACTTGAAAAGACATACTTAGACTTAACATTATGGTCATAGCCAACATACTTTTTCTAAGCAAAGAATCACACCTTTCTACATATTTTTACAATAATTATATAGTAAAAAGCATGCCTAAAAATTTATTTATAATCTCACTTAAAATCCATCTTGAAATTTGGTTATTTTTTAGATTCTTATTTTCTGATACAGATCATATAATTTGTTTCGATCATTTTCTGTAAATTCATAGTCCATAGCTCTGTCAAGAAAAGCTTCGGATATTCGATTTACTGGAATCAACTCATCCTTTCCCCTGTCATACTTAAGAAGTGTGCTCAATTCATACGGCCTGTGATAATCTTCAGGTTTAAATATCATTTCCGATACTTCCTTTATATATCTTTTGCCTGTCTGCCTGTTTATTGCTATAAATATAAGAATATTAACCGCTCTGGCTATATCATATAACGCAGATTCTTCAGTCTTGTATATTCCTCCGCGTAAAAGCATATTCTTGTAGTCATATATGAAGTCCTGGTTTGAGGAAGTGTGGAAACTCCCCATACTTCCCCTATTCTGCCTTGTCATTGCCTCCAGAGTTATATAGGCTTCTTCGGGAGTCAGTACCTCACCATCTATGATTACATCACGGTTCATCCTAAGTCCTGTCTTAAAACAGTCCTCCGGAGATTTCAGCTTAAAGAATCTTAAGTTTTTGACATCCTTGTCCGGGAAATATTTGAGTATGTTAAGCTCTAATGTAGATTCTATTGTAAGAATTGATACATTTTCTGGGATAGAAGATATGAGCCTTAGAAGATATGTTGTCTTACCTGTACCCTGTCCGCCAAGTACAAAAATATTGGGTCTGCCTTTCATTATGAGATCCATGAATTCTTCCATGTATTGGTTTGAAGTTCTTGAAGATATGAAAAACTCTTTTGAAAAGAAAGTGGCTCCAGTATACCTCAAGTTTAATGAATAATATCTGCTGTACGGCGGCATTACTGCCGTCACCCTGGCACCGCAGATTCTTTCGCATTTGACTTCCGGATTATTGAAGTCAAGAGGATGGAAATTATCCAATTTAGAAAATGATACACTTCTTCTTATAGTATCTTCATAGGAGATTTCATCTTTAAAATACAGTTTTTTTACCCTTTCTTTCCTTCCTTTTATCTGAAAGTTCACAAAATCTTTGGTATTCAGGTTTATTTCATTCAGGCCATCTACATCATTATAACTATAAGGATCTATCACCGAAAGTCCATACAGCTCCTGGAATATTATCTGTGCCAGAAGATTGATCTTTATGTTGAGTTTGTCATCCCTTTGAATACATAAACTGTTTATTATCATGTCAAAATTTTTATTTTCTCCTGTATATATTTTTTCAAAATAATTTACATGGTACTGTTCTATCAGGAAATTTATATTTTGGACATCAACCGATTTGTTTATATAATTTACAATTATATTCTTTAAAATATCTTTACTGTTAGGATCGCCAAAACCTGCCATCTGTTTTAATGAACTTAAATTTTTGACATTTTCATGATTGTCATCTACCATATCACTCATAAACCTTAGCAATCTATCTAGAGTATTTATTTTATAAAGCGCCATCTATCACCACTCCCATATATATTTGTAGGGCAGTTAAATTTAACCACCCTACAAAATTACCTTGCCCTTCTTATAAGCCTCACAAGATTGGCATCTATTTTTCGCATTTTAAGCTCTTCGGATTGGGAAATTCTTTTTATCTTTATAACACATGTATCACCAGGTTCAGGATTGAAACCCTCCCAGTGTGGATATGGACAAAGTGCGCTCACATGTTTTAAATGTTTCAGCTCAAAAAATATTCCAAAAGACTCTACTCCCGTTACCACAGCTTCATAACAGCTGTTTTTGGTAACTTTCTTGATATTTTCAAAATACGGATCATCTGTAGCTCTCTT
>NZ_FXYI02000134.1:0-9922 GCF_900184915.1 Clostridium sp. HV4-5-A1G
ATTTATTTTTATAAAACGTATTTATATTATACAGTTGAAATATTTTGTTTTTCTATTCTTGTTGAACGCAATATATATATGTATTATATTTATATTGTGTCAAGTCATCCTCTAGAGAAAGGAGTGTATTTTCATAAAAGGACTATTTAAGGGAACTAAAGGAAAGATATTATTAATTTTAATAATATGCTGTTTATATCTATTTATACCCCCTTTAAGGCATGGGATTGACAAATCCATCAGTGTACTGAAAAATGTAGACGTGGATTCAGTCAGAAGTTATGTTCTAAGCTTCGGCATTTTAGCACCAATAGTATCATTTTTTTTAATGGTACTTCAATCAATAATTGCCCCCCTACCCGCATTTATAATAACCTTCGCCAATGCAGGGATATTTGGATGGATAAAAGGTGCCATTTTATCCTGGTCAAGTGCTATGGCAGGAGCAGTTCTCTGCTTCTATATAGCTAGATTTCTAGGCAGGGATGCAGTTGAAAAGCTCACATCCAAAACCGCCATAGAAAAAGTGGATGAATTTTTTAAAAATTATGGTAAATATGCTATACTAATTGCAAGATTATTACCTTTTATATCTTTTGACATAGTCAGTTATGCAGCAGGTTTGACTTCCATGGGATTTTGGCCGTTTTTCATAGCAACTGGATTAGGACAACTCCCTGCTACTATCATTTACTCCTACATAGGCGGAATGTTGACAGGTACAGTTAAAACTCTAGTAATTGGGCTGCTGTTTCTATTTGCAGTAACTACTCTGGCATTTTTATTGAAAAAGATGTGGAATGATAAACATAAATACGCATAAAAAAACCACCTGCGGTGGTTTTTTTATATAGAATAAATTATTATCAATGATAGCCTTTATTATCTTCTATTTCCAAAAAAACAAAGCGAAAGCATTCCGGCTCCACAATGAGTAGCCATTCCGAGCCCCAAAGGATTTATAATAAATTTGTTATTGTGGAATTCCTTCTCCATTACCTTTTTCAACATATTTGCATCTTCCAGACAATCTCCATGAGAAATACCTATAACCTGGCCTTCAGTGCTCACTGCCCTTTCTCTAAATCTATCAACTAGATATTTAATTCCCTTTCTTCTTCCTCTAACATTAGCTACATTTTTAAGCGATCCATCACTACAGATATATATTATAGGCTTTACATCTAGAAGAGTTCCTATAACTGCCTTGGATGATGATATCCTTCCACCCTTCTTCAAGTGTTTTAAATCCTCTACCATAAACCAGTAATTCATCTTCAGTTTATTGTCATCCAGCCACTTTACAATTTCATCCTTGCTTTTACCTTCTTCTGCCATTCTACAAGCACCATATACCAAAAGTCCAAGTCCTATGGAAGAACCTTTACTGTCAACTAAAGTTATATCGGCATCCTTAAACTCACTGATTATAGATTCTCTTGCCAGTTTTGAACTGTTAAAGGTGCCGCTTATAGCTGAGGACATTCCAATATATACAATCGGTCTTTTTTCTTTTAGCAATTCTTTAAATTTCTCAGCAAACCTGTATTCATTTATTTGAGATGTATATGGCATTTCTCCATTTCTCAAGCCGCCGTAAAATTCCGCGTAACTCAAGGATTTTCCAAAATCATCTTCATAATCCTTACCTTTAAAATGACACGTTAAACCTAAAAATGGAATATTTTTTTCTGCTATAAAGCTTCCCGGTAAATCACATCCTGCATCAGTCATAATTATAGGCTTAGTCATCAGCATCTCCCCCAACGTAAAATAGGATTAATTTCAATCACTACAGTAAACATTATACAATACTTTGTCAAATACATAAATCAATATATTATGAATAATAAGTAACAGCATAATTTTTATACCAATACTTTACTGTTATTATAACAAAAATACCATTTATTTACCATACTTAATAGGGGGTTTTAAATAAATAGCGTATATTTCTAAATTTTAAAGTAATTAATTCCTGCATCAAACAGCTTCTGATCTTTATTTCCCGGAATATTTTTCATGATATTCTCTCCAATTCTTTCTGAATGGGCCATCTTGCCAAGTATTCTTCCATCAGGACTGGTTATACCTTCTACTGCATAATAGGAACCATTTGGGTTAAATCTTATATCATAGGATGGGTTCCCATTAAAATCTACATATTGGCTGGCAATTTGACCTCTATTCTTCATTTCTTCAATGGCAGCAGAACTTGCTACAAATCTTCCCTCTCCATGAGAAACTGCTATAGAATATATATCGCCTACAGACACGTTGTTAAACCAGGGAGAAAGATTTGAGACCACTTTGGTGTTTACTACTCTGGACACATGTCTTCCTATTTTATTATAAGTAAGAGTAGGATAATTCTCCTCTATGTCCCTTATCTCTCCAAATGGAAGCAGCCCTAATTTTATAAGTGCCTGGAATCCGTTGCATATTCCAAGTATCAATCCATCCCTTTTATTTAAAAACTCCATTACAGCCTCCTTTATCTTTGAATTTCTAAAGAATGCAGCAATAAATTTTCCGGATCCATCTGGTTCATCTCCAGCACTGAATCCTCCTGGAATCATAATTATCTGTGAAGAGTTTATACTTTTTACAATTTCATTTACAGATCCCTCTATTTGAGCACCAGTCAAATTTCTGATTATAACAGTGTCTACATCTGCCCCTGCTTTCTGAAAAGCTCTTGTGGAATCATATTCACAGTTAGTTCCCGGGAATACAGGAATAGTCACTTTTGGAGAAGCTATTTTTATTTTTGGATACAATTTATGTTTTCTACTAAAAAGATTTGACTTTATTTCTTCATTTTCCAATGCAACCTTGGTTGGAAAAATATTTTCAAGACTCTTTTCCCATGAAGCTTCCATTTCCGAAATGGATATTTTAATCTCACCTATATCTATACACTGTTCTCTTTGGGTAATTCCAATAACCTTATAGTCAATCTCTTTTAACTCCTCTTCTAAAATTTCATTTTTATCTAATTCCACTATCATGGAGCCGTAATCTGGTGAAAACAGATCTATGTTTTCCCAGTTATCCGCAAACTTCAATCCTATTCTGTTTCCAAAACTCATCTTACTTACAGCTTCACAGATGCCGCCTCTTTTTACAGTACTGGCTGATAATATTCTTCCTTCTGATATCAATTTACCTATTAAACTGTAATTCTTTCTTATCTTCTCAAAATCAGGGAGTTGAAAATCATCTCTAGGTGCAGGTATAAATACTACATAACTGCCATATCCCTTAAACTCAGGGGATATGAGTTTATCAGCTTCTCCCGTAGTAACTGCAAAGGAGACCAACGTAGGTGGTACATTCATATCTTTGAAACTTCCAGACATGCTGTCCTTTCCACCTATAGCTGCAACTTCAAGCTCTCTCTGTGCATAGAGGGCACCAAGAAGTGCTGCAAGAGGCTTCCCCCATTTAAAAGGATCCTTTCCCAATTTTTCAAAGTACTCTTGAAAAGTCAATTTTATGTTATCCATCTGTCCACCTGAACATACAATTTTAGCTATCGATTCCAGTACTGCATACACTGCACCGTGAAATGGACTCCACTTTGCTATATCTGGATTATACCCAAAACTCATCAAAGTAGCAGTGTTTGTGCTGCCCTTTAATACAGGAAGCTTGGCAGCCATAGCTTCTATAGGAGTATCCTGATATTTACCTCCATAAGGCATAAATATACTTGAGGCTCCCACAGTGCTGTCAAATCTCTCTATCAATCCCTTTTGACTGCATACATTTAAATTCTGCAGCGTTTCAAACCAGCTTCTTAAAATACAGTCCCCGCTTTTTACCTCGTTTTTCCTGCTTTCAAAATAACTATTAATATCCGGAGATTTAATATTAACATCTGTTTTTGCTCTTACACCGTTTGTATCCAAAAATTCTCTACTTAAATCTACAATGGGATTTCCTCTCCATAACATTTTCAATCTTCCGCTATCTGTCACATACGCTACTTTTGTGGCCTCTAAATTTTCCTCTCTGGCATATTTTATAAAGTCTTCTTCATGTTCCCTGTCCACAACTACCGCCATACGTTCCTGAGATTCTGATATGGCAAGTTCAGTTCCATCCAATCCCTCATACTTTTTTGGCACTAAGTCAAGGTTTATCTCAAGTCCCTCAGCCAGCTCTCCTATGGCCACCGAAACGCCTCCGGCTCCAAAATCATTGCATCTTTTAATCATCCTGCTGACTTTTCCTTTTCTAAACAACCTCTGTATTTTCCTTTCAGTAACAGGATTTCCCTTTTGAACCTCAGCACCTGAAGTCAATATGGAAGTTTCGGTATGCTTTTTAGAAGAACCAGTTGCTCCTCCACATCCATCCCTTCCTGTCCTTCCTCCCAGCAGTATCACCACATCGGATATTTCAGGTTTTTCCCTTTTCACATTTTCCAATGGAACAGCTCCTATGACAGCCCCTATTTCCATCCTCTTGGTTACATAATCTTCATCATATATTTCAGAAACCATCCCGGTTGCAAGGCCTATCTGATTTCCATAGGAACTATACCCCTGGGCAGCTCCTAAAGTTATTTTTTTCTGAGGTAGTTTTCCCTTTAGTGTATCTTCAACTTTAGTTCTCGGATCTCCACTCCCAGTAACTCTCATAGCCTGATATACATAAGCTCTTCCAGATAGAGGATCACGTATTGCACCGCCAAGACAAGTTGCAGCTCCACCGAAAGGCTCTATCTCAGTAGGATGATTATGCGTTTCATTTTTAAACATTACAAGCCATTTTTCATTTTTACCATCTACATCCGCATCCACAACTATGCTGCAGGCATTTATCTCATCAGATTCATCCAGATTCTTTAGTTTGCCGCTTTTTTTAAGTATCTTCATTCCAATGGTAGCTATATCCATAAGGCATCTAGGTTTTTCATCTTTATTATATATTTCATTCCTCAGCTTTAAGTAATATTCATAAGTCCTCTTTATGGGGATTGAATACTTTCCCTCCTCAACCATTACGTTCTTCAGTTCAGTATTAAAAGTAGTATGTCTACAGTGATCCGACCAATAAGTATCTATAACCTTTATCTCTGTTATTGTAGGATTTCTTTTTTCCTCTTCTTTGAAGTATTTCTGGCAAAAAATCAGATCTTCAACACTCATGGCAAGTCCCCGTAATTTTATAAACTCTTCTAAGCCATCATGACTCATTTCTATAAACCCATGGATTATCTCCACACTATCTGGAATATGTAACTTTTTATCCAAGTTTTCAACCTTTTCAAGGGAAGCTTCTCTTGAATCAACTGGGTTTATGCAGTAGTTCTTTATTTTTTTAAACTCACCATCTGATATATGTCCATATATCACATATACCTTTGCAGATGTAACATGAATTTTTTCACTTTGAGTTAATATTTGAATACACTGAGATGCTGAGTCGGCTCTTTGATCATACTGTCCTGGAAGATATTCCACAGCAAAAACTCTTGTATTCTCATCTCTGGGCAGATCTTCCTCATATATTTTATCCACAGTTTTTTCGGAGAATATTATATATTTTGATTTTTCGTATTCATCGTCACTGATGTTCTCTATATCATAACGGTTTATTATTCTTATATTTTTCAATCCGTGAATATTAAGACTTTCGCTGACATCCCTAAGAAATCCTTGAGCTTCTATATCAAATCCCTTTTTTTTCTCTACAAATAGCCTTTTGACACCCATCGTACTCTCTCCTTGTTTCTTATTTTTTTTCGAACATTTATATTATTTTTTTTAAAATTATTCGTAGATATTATATCATAAATATACAGCTTTGTGAACAATATAATTGAATAAAACCGACATTGGTGACACCCCTATCTTAAAAAAAATTCAGGTGTCAGCAATATCAGTTTTCCTCATAAATTCTTCTAAAATATAGTAAGATGAATAACAATCCATGCCTAGACTCTCCAGAAGTGCACGATAATCACTTGATACACAGTATTTCTTTTACATTTTTCCCAAATACCTTAGAACTATCATAAAAGTATTTTCTCTCAGAAACTACCCCTCTGACTATATGTCCCGTACTGGTAATTATTTCAGTCTGTTCACCAAACTCACAATCCTTCAGGCTCACGCCTCTTAAAAATACTTTAATTGTCCTTTTATCCTGACAAAAATCCATATTTTCCACTTCGATTAATCTTCCTTTTTTTATCATTTAACTCAACCCCGTTATAGTTTTAATAAATTGTATGCGGAAAAAATATGAAATATAATTACTAAGACAAATAAAATGCTGTCCACAAATATGTGAACAGCAAAACTATCAAATAGCACTATTTATATAAAGGAAAGCTATGGCACAACTCAACTACCTTTTCTTTGATACCGCTCAGATCTTTATCTCTGTTTTCTACAGCTGAATTTATAAAATAAGCTATCTTTTTCATCTCATTTTCTTTAAAACCTCTGGTAGTAACCGCAGGAGTACCCAGCCTAATTCCACTGGTAATATTTGCACCAAGCTTATCAAAAGGTACTGCATTTTTATTGACGGTTATATTTACAGTATCAAGAAGTTCTTCTAAATCTTTTCCTGTAATTTTTTTATCAGTAAGATCCACAAGTATAAGATGGTTATCCGTTCCCCCGCTTACAATTCTAAATCCATATCTTTCAAGCTCTTCTGCCAGAACTTTGGCATTTTTTACAACCTGAGCTATATACTCTTTATATTCATCTGTAAGAGCTTCTCCGAAACAAACAGCTTTTCCTGCAATAACATGCATCAGAGGTCCTCCCTGCATTCCAGGAAAAATTGTCTTGTCAAGAACAGCTCCATATTTATCCTTGCATATTATAGCTCCTCCTCTAGGTCCCCTCAGTGTTTTATGTGTAGTAGTCGTTACAAAATCAGCATAGGGAACGGGGGACATATGTTTTCCTGCTGCAACAAGTCCTGCAATATGTGCCATATCCACCATCATATACGCACCAACTTCATCACATATACTCCTTATTTTCTTAAAATCTATCTCTCTGGAATATGCACTTGCACCTGAAACTATCATTTTAGGTCTATGTTCAAGAGCCAAATCTCTCATCTTATCATAGTCAATTCTCTCTGTTTCTGGATTTAATCCATAGGGGATAAAATTATACAATTTTCCGGAAAAACTCACCTTGCTTCCATGAGTTAAGTGCCCTCCATGGCTTAAGCTCATACCAAGAACTGTATCTCCCGGTTTTAAAACAGACATGTACACTGCCATATTTGCCTGAGAACCTGAATGAGGCTGTACATTTACATGTTCCCCCCCAAAAAGCTTTTTCATCCTGTCTCTTGCAAGATTTTCAACTTTATCTACTGCATAACATCCTCCATAGTACCTTTTGCCCGGATATCCTTCTGCATATTTATTGGTAAGAAAAGATCCCATGGCCTCCATTACAGACTTACTTGTGAAATTCTCTGAAGCAATAAGCTCTATGCCATTTTCCTGTCGTTCAGCCTCTTCCTCAATTATGCCAAAAACGGCCTTGTCACTATTTTTTAATTCACTAAAATCCACTTCTTATCAACTCCTTACAAATTATTTGTATCTCGTATATAATTATACTGTAAACCTTTAACATCTATCAATACACTACTTTATAACTTGAATTTGCACAAGCGACTTACTTTTTTTCACTATTTCATGTCAAGAACCCATATGCTATAATAAAACAATGATATATTTTACCATAGGGAGATCAATTTATATGGATATTAACAGAATAGTAAATTTAGCTGCTTATGCAGGAAAAATAATGCTGGAAAGCGGTGCGGAAATTTACAGAGTAGAGGAAACAATAATTAGAATAAGTAAAAATTATAACATAGATGATATAGATGCCTTTGTGACATTGAATATAATCATAATTTCTGCTTCAGATAAGTATGGTCAAACCATATCATTGATAAAAAGAGTAAGACAGAGAACCTTGAATCTGGAGAAAATATCTCAGGTAAATAATATTTCAAGACACATAAAAGATGAGGCCTATACCTTAGATGAGATGGAAAATAAATTATCTAAAATACAGTATTCAAAACCCTACAGTACAAAGATAATTATATTGTTTTCAGGTATAGCTGCTGCTTTTTTTTCTCTTGTATTTGGCGGAAACCTGCATGACTTTTTAGTATCCTTTATCATAGGATGTATTTTAAGCATTCTCTCTAAATCTTTAGGCCTTCTTCAAGCAAATGAATTTTTCATAAACATAATATGTGGGGCCGTCACTGCTCTAATAGCTCTGAGCAGTGTTCAACTTGAAATAGGCTCTCATGTAGATACCATAATAATAAGTTCCATCATGCTTTTAGTACCTGGCCTTTCAATAACCAATGCCATAAGAGACACCATGGCCGGTGATCTCATATCCGGAATTTCAAGGGGAATTGAAGCTTTTTTAGTAGCCATTGCCATTGCAGTGGGTACAGGATCCATATTGAAACTGTGGCTTGTTCTAGGAGGACTTTAATTATGATAATAAATTCCATATATATTTTAATCGCCACTTTATGCTTTGGCATAATCGGCAATGTTCGTGGAAAAAATCTTGTATTTTCATCCATTGGAGGAGGTATAACCTGGTTTTTATATTCAATTTCCTCCCACTATATAGGTTCCTCCAGTATATTATGTTTCTTTATAGCCTCGGTATTCGCATCTATTTACTCTGAAATAATGGCCCGAATCTTAAAAACTCCCGCCACAACTTTTATCATAGGTGCAATTATACCTCTGGTTCCCGGTGGAAATATGTATAATGCCATGTTTCAATATGTACAGGGAAATATAAATCAATCTCTACTTATCGCCTTCAAAACACTGGCTATTGCTGGTTCAATAGCTGTAGGTATATTTTTTATATCTTCAGTATTTAAAGCATCTGCACTCTTTAACAGAAATTTCTTTAAACATAATAGGTTATAAAATAAATTTTTTTATAACCTCTCCTATGGCCCCATTGTTATTATCATTTTTTGTAATATAATCTGCAGATTCTTTCAGTATTTGACGGGCATTGCTCACTGCCACTCCAAGTCCTGCAGCTTTAATCATGCTCTTATCATTCTCGTCATTTCCCACAGCTATACATTCACTGATAGGTATCCTATAATAATCTGCCAAAGCCTTCAATCCATTCCCCTTGGAGTTTCCCCTGCTGATTATTTCAATATTGTCTATGCCGGATTTTGTTATACCTACCTTAGTACTGCCCTCTATTTTTTTTCTCAATCTCTCTAAATAACCTAAATCTGAATCTATGGCCACTAATTTATGGATATTCTCTTCAGTACTTTCTATAAATTTTCGCGAATCCGGTAAAATGCTTATCTCCATTCTAAATTTTCTATCTATTTTTCTGTTGAATTCATAAAATCTTTTCGTAGTGTATTTAAACTGCTCACAATAAAGTCTGTGATCATCGTAAAAATGATAATACGTATCTTTTTCTTCTCTCAAAATATCTATAGTTTTAAGAATTTCAACCTTATCCACAGGCTCGGATTTTATAACATTCCCATTTTCATCTAATATCATAGAACCATTACAACATATCACAGGTTGATTTTGAAATAATGTATGGTAATAAAATTTTAGCGATCCAGGCAATCTTCCCGTAGCCATGACAACTTTTATTCCCAATTCACTTGCCCTACGTATCATATCCACGTTATATTGGGATATGAATTTTTCATCATCTAAAAGCGTACCATCCATATCCATAGCAATAATTTTATAGTTCATATTTATAACACTCCAATTTTTTTATACTTGATTTTTCAAATTATATGTATATCTAAATAATTATCCTGCTGTAAGGTATAAACTTTAAATTGAGAACATAAATTTTATTTATAATACTCTATATAAAGG
>NZ_FXYI02000135.1:0-9897 GCF_900184915.1 Clostridium sp. HV4-5-A1G
CGTGTGATCTGAGATTTGTATAAGAGACATGTTAATATAATTATATCAGAAACAAGTACGAATGGAGCATCCATATAATCCTAATAATCTGGTTTAGGAGTTTCTACAGGAAACCGTAAATTTCCCGTCTATGGTTGAAGTGATTTAAAGCTGCGTGTTTTTTGTGCTGAATTTTAAATTGGTTTGCCGATTTTGGGGTTCTTGGAAATTTACGATGTAGATTTTCAGGAGCTTTTTTAAGTATCAGAGTTCAGGAATTGTGAACTGTGAATTGTAAAAGGAGGATATATTTTATGAAAGTAGCTATTATATTTGGCAGCAGTTCTGATATTGACAAGATGAAGGGTGCCGCCAAAGCTTTGAAAGAATTCGATATACAATATGAGGCCTATATTCTATCGGCTCACAGAGTTCCGGAAAAACTTCTGGAAACTGTAAAAAAACTGGAAAATGAAGGCTGTGAATGTATAATTTCGGGTGCAGGCCTTGCAGCACACCTTCCAGGAGTTATTGCAGCAAACACCACTCTGCCGGTTATAGGAGTTCCGCTCAATGCAGCGGTTGAAGGGCTTGACTCTTTATTTTCAATAGTACAGATGCCAAAATCAATACCCGTAGCTACAGTTGGTATAAACAACAGCTATAATGCGGGTATGCTTGCAGTGGAAATATTGGCACTTAAATATTCTGAAATTAAGAATAAATTACTCGAATATAGAAAAAATATGAAAGAAAAATTTATAAATGAAAATGGAAAAGGAGTGGAATTATAAAATGGAAAAGGGAAATATGATCTACGAGGGAAAAGCAAAAAAGGTGTATGAAACTGATGATAAGGACAAGGTTATAATTTATTATAAAGATGATGCTACGGCTTTTAACGGACAGAAAAAAGGACAGATTTCAGATAAAGGTGTGATGAACAATACAATCACTTCAATGCTGTTTGAACTTCTTGAAAAACATGGAGTGAAGACTCATTTTGAGGAAAAATTGAGCGACAGGGAACAGCTTTGCAAAAAAGTAAAAATAATACCACTGGAGGTAATAGTGAGAAATGTGGCGGCAGGAAGCATGGCAAAAAGACTGGGGCTTAAAGAAGGAACTCCCCTTAAAACTACAGTCTATGAATTGAGCTATAAAAACGATGAGCTTGGGGATCCTCTTATAAATGATTATCATGCAGTTGGAATTGGAGCTGCTACTTTTGATGAACTAAAAACCATATATGATATGACAGCAAAGATAAATGATGTTTTGAAGACATTCTTCTTAAAGCAGGGAATAAAACTGATAGACTTCAAAATTGAATTTGGAAAATTTAATGGAAAAATACTTTTAGCCGATGAAATATCGCCGGATACCTGCAGGCTGTGGGATGCAAAGACGAATGAAAAACTGGATAAAGACAGATTCAGGAGAGATTTGGGAAATGTAAAGGAAGCCTATGAGGAAATATTGAAGAGAATAAGCAATAATTAAGTTAAATCCTTATTTTATGGGTATAAAAGGAGAGAATTTTATGTGCACTTTGAATGATAAATTTAATACCTGTTCCTGTATTGAGCTGGAAGAAGATAAATTTAAAGATGAATGCGGCGTATTTGGTATATTTTCTAAAAACGATCTGGATGTGGCATCTCTCACTTATTATGGACTGTATGCCCTGCAGCATAGGGGACAGGAAAGTGCAGGAATTGTAGTTTCGGATGGAAAAGAATTCAAATACCATAAGGGAATGGGACTTGTTTCGGATGTATTTGACAAAAAATTGCTGGAAAGTTTGAAAGGACAAAGTGCTATAGGTCACGTGAGGTATTCTACTGCCGGATCCAGCACTTTAAATAATGCCCAGCCCCTTATAGTAAAATATAAACTGGGATCTATTGCCATAGCACATAATGGCAATTTAGTCAATGCAGATGTCATAAGGGCACTTCTTGAAGATGCAGGGTATATTTTTCAGACTTCTGTGGATTCGGAGGTTATATTGAGTCTCATTGCACGGGAAGCAAAGAAGGATATAGGCAAAGCCGTAGTGGATGTAGTTCAGGCCGTAAAGGGCTCTTACGCCATTGTTATTTTGACGGAAGATAAACTCATAGGTGTGAGAGATCCAAATGGGATAAGGCCCCTCTGCATAGGAGAGTTAAATGGTGACTACATACTGTGTTCTGAAAGTTGTGCACTTGATTCTATAGGCGCGGATTTTGTAAGGGATGTAGCTCCAGGAGAAATTGTCATAATAGACAAAGATGGAATCAAATCCATAAATTTTGCTGAAAGAACAAAATGTGAAACCTGTTCTTTTGAATATATATATTTTGCAAGACCAGACAGTACGATAGATGGAATAAATGTCTATACTTCTAGAATTAAAGCTGGGAAAATACTTTATAAAGAAAATCCGGTAGAGGCAGATGTGGTAATAGGTGTGCCAGATTCAGGAATACCAGCTGCTCTTGGATATTCGGAGGCATCAGGTATTCCATATGCAATAGGCTTTATAAAAAATAAATATGTGGGAAGGACATTCATATCACCTTCAAAAGAACTTAGATCCAAAGCTGTAGCTGTAAAACTAAACCCGCTTAAAGTAAATGTGGAGGGTAGGAGAGTCGTAATAGTGGACGATTCCATAGTAAGGGGAACTACCAGTAGGAAGCTTGTGGAGATATTGAGAAGGGCTGGAGCTAAAGAGGTTCACTTTCGGGTTAGTTCTCCTGTTGTAAAATACCCATGCTATTTTGGTATTGATACCCCCTATAGAAAAGATCTCATAGGTGCCAATGCAAACATGGAGGAGATCAGAGAGGAAATAGGAGCAGACAGCCTAGGATATATCAGTATAGATGGAATTTTAAAATCTTTAGACTGCAGCGCTGAAAGAGGATACTGTGTGGGATGCTTCAGTGGAATCTATCCCATATCTGCACCTATAGAAAAAGATAAAAATTATTTAGAGTAAAGGATGGTTTTATCATGACGACCTATAAGGATGCTGGTGTTAACATTGAAGAAGGGTATAAATCTGTAAAGCTTATGAAGGAGTATTCAGCCAGTACTTTTATTCCCGGTGTATTGAATGGGCTCGGGAGTTTTGCAGGTATGTTTGAATTGGGAAAATATAAGAATCCTGTACTTGTTTCTGGAACCGATGGAGTTGGGACAAAATTGAAGATAGCTTTTCAGATGGGTATATATGATACAGTTGGAATAGATTGTGTTGCCATGTGTGTAAATGATATTTTGTGCCATGGAGCAAGGCCTCTTTTCTTTCTGGATTATTTGGCCTGTTCCAATTTACAGGCGGAAGTTGCTTCAGATTTGGTCAAGGGTGTATCAGAGGGGTGCATTCAGGCGGGATGTGCGTTGATTGGCGGTGAAACAGCTGAAATGCCTGGATTTTATGCCAAAGGCGATTATGACATGGCGGGTTTTGCTGTGGGAATTGTGGAGAAAGATGATATAATAGATGGAAGCAAAGTGAAAGAAGGAGATACACTTATAGGCATAGCTTCCAGCGGAGTCCACAGCAACGGTTATTCCCTTGTGAGAAGTCTTATAAGAAATTTTGAGGACAGTTTTGGTGACAGTACTCTGGGAAAGGTACTTCTAACTCCCACCAAAATATACGTAAAGCCTGTATTGAAATTACTGGGAAAATTTGATGTGAAAGCCATGGCTCATATAACGGGAGGGGGTTTCTTTGAAAATGTACCCAGGATGTTCAAGGAGGACTTTACTGCGGTCATTCATAAAAACAGCTATGATGTACCGGATATATTCAAATATATAATGGACTTGGGAGTGGATGAGCAGCATATGTACAACACCTACAATATGGGTATAGGTTTTGTACTCTGTGTAGACCCCGGGGACTCTGAAAATATAATATCTGAGCTTGAGAAAATAGGTGAAAGTGCATACATAATAGGAACTGTAAAAAGAGGGGAAAAGAAAGTATGTTTAAAATAGCGGTTTTGGCTTCCGGCGGCGGAACGGATTTTCAGTCAATAATAGATGGAGTGGAAAGTGGATATCTTGAAAATTGCAGGATCGAGATTTTAATAACGGATCGAGCTGGTATATATGCTCTTGAAAGAGCTAAAAAACATGGAATTAAGTACAAAGTGTTCGATAGAAAAGTTTATGGTGATAAAATATCGGATGAAATATTGAAACTGCTCTATAACAAGGCAGATCTGATAGTATGTGCAGGGTGGCTTTCAATACTTAAGGGAAAGCTGATTTCAGAATTTGAAAACAGGATTATAAATATACACCCTTCTCTCATACCTTCCTTTTGCGGGGACGGGATGTATGGAATAAAGGTACATGAGGCTGCAATTAAGAAAGGTGTCAAGGTATCTGGATGCACTGTACATTTTGTGGATACAGGCACTGACAGCGGTCCTATAATTTTTCAAAAATCAGTGCCGGTGTATTTTGAGGATACTGCTTATGAGCTTCAAAAGAGAATATTAAAAGAGGAGCACATAGCTCTTCCTAAAGTTATCAGGCTTATTTCCCAAAATAAAATATCAGTGAAACAGGGAAGAGTTCAAATTTGCAAATAAAATAAATGGAGGCGTAAGTTATGATAAAACGTGCACTTATAAGTGTCTACAACAAAAATGGTCTATTGGAATTGGCACGATTTTTGACCAGCAGGGAAGTGGAGATAATATCTACTGGAGGGACATATAAGTACCTTGCAGAGAACAATATAAAAGTTACAGAAGTATCGGAAGTAACAGGATTTGATGAAATACTGGACGGAAGGGTAAAAACACTTCATCCTGCAATACATGCAGGTATACTTGCTAAAAGGGATAACGAAGCACACATGGATACCATAAAAAACAAGAACATACTTCCAATAGACATGGTTGTTGTAAATTTGTACCCTTTTTTTGACAAGGTATGTGACGATATAAGTTTTGATGAAAAAATAGAGTTTATAGATATAGGCGGGCCGACCATGATAAGGGCAGCAGCTAAAAATTTCAAAGATGTGGTAGTGGTTACAGATGTGGAAGATTATTCTCCAGTAATTGAAGAAATAAAATCCTCCGGGGATGTGAAATATGAATTTAGAAGAAAGCTTGCAGGAAAGGTGTTTAACCTTATGTCTGCCTATGACGGAGCTATAAGCAATTTCCTGCTGGAAGAAGAATATCCTGAATACCTAAGCCTGTCTTATAAGAAATCTGAAGATTTAAGATATGGAGAAAATCCACATCAGAGCGCGGCTTATTATACAGAAACTGTGGGAAAAGCTCCTATGAAGGATTTTGAGCAGCTAAACGGGAAAAAGCTTTCCTATAACAATATGAGGGATATGGATATGGCCTGGAGAGCAGTAAATGAATTTGATGAAATATGCTGCGTGGCAGTGAAGCATAATACTCCCTGTGGTGTGGCAATTGGGAGAGATCTTCATGATGCTTATTTAAGGGCTTATGAATGTGATCCCACTTCTATATTTGGAGGAATTATAGCTTTTAATGGAAAAGTAGATGCAAAAACTGCTGGAGAGATAGTAAAAATTTTTGTAGAGATAGTCATAGCACCTGATTTTGATGGAGAAGCAGTTGATATACTGGAGAAGAAAAAGAATCTCAGGATAATAAAGTGCGAAGCCAAACCTACAAATGAATACGAGATAGCAAAATTGGACGGGGGAATACTTGTTCAATCTGCGGATACAAAGCTTGTAGATAAAGTTAGGGTTGTAACTGAAAAGAAACCTTCAAAAGAGGAAATGGACAATTTGATATTTGGAATGAAGGTTTGCAAATATGTAAAATCCAATGCAATTGTGGTGGCTAAGGATTTTATGGCAAAGGGAATTGGAGGAGGACAGGTAAATAGAATATGGCCTGCCTGTCAGGCTCTTGACAGGGCAAAAGATGGTGTTGTACTTGCATCCGATGCATTCTTCCCATTTAATGATGTGGTGAAGGAAGCTGCTAAATATGGGATAAAGGCCATAATTCAACCCGGCGGTTCTATAAGAGACAATGATTCCATAGAAGAATGCAATAAAAATGGAATATCCATGGTGTTTACGGGAGTAAGGCATTTTAAACATTAATTTTAATAGAAGGGGGTAACCAGGCAGTGAAAGTGCTTGTTATAGGATCAGGTGGAAGGGAACATGCTATCTGCTGGAAGATAGCTCAGAGTCCAAAAGTGGAGAAAGTATTTTGCGCCCCGGGTAACGGCGGAATAGAAATAGAAGACAAGTGCAGTAACGTGAATATAACGGATATGGATGGCCTTATGGATTTCGCATTGGAAGAAAAAATAGATCTTACTGTAGTTGGTCCTGAGGTTCCGCTTACAGAGGGGATTGTGGATAAATTTAAAGACAGGGGTCTAAGTATATTTGGACCCTCTTCGAAAGCGGCAATGCTGGAGGGAAGTAAAATTTATTCCAAGAATTTCATGAAAAAATATGGCATTAAAACTGCAGAGTATGCAGTTTTTGATCAGATAGATAAAGCTTTGGGATATATTGGAATATGCAGTTATCCTGTGGTTGTAAAAGCAGATGGGCTGGCAGCCGGAAAAGGGGTATTCATATGTCAGAATTACAGAGAAGCAAAATCTGCATTGGAAGATTTAATGATAAGGAATGTGTTCAAAGGGGCAGGAAAAAAAGTGGTTATTGAAGAATTTCTGCAGGGAGTAGAGGCTTCAATATTGACTATAACAGATGGAAATACCATTGTTCCTTTTATATCTTCAAAGGATCATAAGCAAATTTATGACGGCGGTGTAGGACCGAATACCGGCGGCATGGGAGCTGTAGCACCAAACCCCTATTGCAGTGAGAAAGTGCTTGAAGATTTTGCAAAAAATATAATGGAACCCACTTTAAGGGGAATA
Source organism: Clostridium sp. HV4-5-A1G (assembly GCF_900184915.1). Classification (NCBI taxonomy): domain Bacteria; kingdom Bacillati; phylum Bacillota; class Clostridia; order Eubacteriales; family Clostridiaceae; genus Clostridium; species Clostridium sp. HV4-5-A1G. Next base: position 6,898 of record NZ_FXYI02000135.1, read on the forward strand.
CAGCAGGAGAACTTGGATTATACCGGAATAATTTTCTTTGGAATAATGATAACCAAAAAAGGTGTCTATCTTTTGGAATACAATGTGAGGATGGGTGATCCGGAAACTCAGGCAGTGCTGCCCCTTATGAAAAGTGATTTTGTGGATCTGATTCAAGCTGCCCTTTCAAAAAGACTTTTGAGTTTCAAGCTGGAGTGGAGAAAAGGTGCATGCTGCTGTGTAGTGGCAGCTTCTAAAGGATATCCTGCAAAATATGAAACCGGATTTGAAATAGAAGGTTTGAAGAAGGAAAACAAAATTTTTGCAGCAGGTGTCAAGAAAGAAAATGGAATTTTTAAAACAAGCGGCGGGAGGGTTCTTGTAACCTATGGAATTGGCGGCAATCTGGAGGAAGCCATTGAATGTGCCTATGAAAACCTTAAAAGGGTGAGCTTTAATGGCATGTATTTCAGAAAAGATATAGGAAAGTAATTCAAATATCAAATCTAAGGGGTTTTTGGCTTTATCCGAAAACCCCTCATTAATTGTGAATTGTACATTGTGCATTGTAAAAAGGGTCAGCTTTTAATTTATTGTTACATAATACTTTTTAAGTGGAAATAATTTTAAGTTAATAGTAAAATATAAAATAGTTCTTATCTTATGGAGGTTATTTTAATATGAGTAATGCGAAAAGGAGAAAGAGGAAAAAGAAGAAGAGATCTTCTTTTAAAATGTTTTTGATATTTGTAATCTATGAGCTTGTAGTGGTTGTGGTTACTACTCCATTGCTTGTATTTTACGGTCCCTTTAAAAATGTAAGAAATCAAATAGTGGCAACAGCTATGGCAACTTTTAGCCATCAATACATAGCTACTTTATTTTTGTCAAAAGACAAGATAAACCAAATACTTCAGGAAGGGAAAAATGGTCAGACTACCAGTGCAGAAGCTGAAAATCTAAATGGAGTAAATATAGCTCATGTGGGTGATAAGAGTATAAAGAGGTATGACATAGATACTTCAAAATTCAACGGCTATATTCTGGAAATAGACGATCCTAAAAGGATACGAATAGGGTATACCAGTAAACTCAGGGAAGTAGGAGAGAGGACCAGTGAGATAGCCAAAAGAAATGGAGCAGTGGCTGCTATAAATGGAGGGGGATTTTCCGATAAAACAAGCAGCGGAAAGCTCTGGGTAGGAACAGGGGCTTATCCGGAGGGAATTATAATATCCGGGGGAAAGCTCATATACAGTGATGTAAATCCTGATGGAGAAATAAATGTGACGGCTTTTACTCCAAGCGGAAGGCTCATAGTGGGAGATCATACCTTAAATGAATTACTTTCCCAGGGTGTGGTAGAGGCTATTTCTTTTAGAAATTCTCTCATAATAAATGGTAAGACTGTAGCTGTGGAAAATGAAGGACTAAACCCCAGGACAGCTATAGGACAAAAAGCAGATGGAACCATAGTCATGCTGGCCATAGACGGTAGGAAAGGACTTAAAATGGGAGCTTCTTTGAAAGATGTACAGAATATACTCCTCAAGCAGGGGGTTGTGAATGCAAGCAATCTGGATGGAGGATCTTCTACTACTATGTACTTAAACGGTGAGGTCATAAACAATCCAAGTGACTGGAACGGGGAGAGGACTGTGGCTACAGCCATATATGTAAAACCCTAGAGGAGAGTGGATGGATGAAAAACTTTAAGAGAATAATTATTTGGACTCTGATACCTGTAGTTATAGAATTAATAGGGCTTTTGTGTCTTAACTTGTTTTATTTCAACGGGGATGCAAATTTCAGCATAAAAAAGGTTGATATTTCTTCAAAACAGGCAGAGCATAAAATAAAAGTGAAAATACCGGAATATGCAGAGCAGATCAAAGTGGCAAGCAGTGGGAATTACATATCCTATTATGACGGTCAGTCACTGCATGTGGTTGATACCATTAAAAATGATGAAAAAGAAGTAAATCTTGAAAATGAGTTGTCCTATTATACCTGGAATCTGGATACTGATAATATGTTTATAGCGGAGAAAACAAGTACAGGAGGAAATTCAAGTAATTTAAAGTTTGAATCATATGATGCAAAACGTGATGAAATATACCCTCTGAAAAATTTGGATAAGAATCAGGATCTTTCCATACTGCTGCCGGACGACTCCTATGAGGTTAAACGAGTAGCATTTTCAGGACCAAGTAATGTGGTATATGTGATGAGTCTTGGAAATGAAGAGACAAATGGGAGAATATACAGGATAGATGTCATGATAAGGATGAATTTAGTTAATTTTGGAAGATGCCGTCTTGGAAATATAGCAGCTGTAAATGATGAAAATGGCGACGAGATCATATATGAAGACAGAACCTATAATAGAATCAGAACGGGAAGGGGAAGGGTGATAGCAACAGGGGAAAATGCCATGCATTATCTTCTAAATACAGATGAAAACAATAATATATACATAGGAAATGGTGAAAATAATAAGGTCAATAAAATATTCATAAGTAATCTGGATGTTGACAAGAGAAAAGTATATACTCTGCCCTCATATGTGAATAAAAACAACATATATATCACCAGAGACAGAAAAATATATGTGGATAATCCGGAAGCTGGCGAAGTAAAGGAACTGACTACGGGAAAGGTGACTAAATATGACGGAAAATTGATATCTTTATATGAATATGGCATAGTAAGTCAAGATGGAAATAAAATAGTTAACAGTTTATTTTAACATGTTGATATATTGTTTAAAATCAAAGTTCAAAGTTCAATTATAAAATTTAGCAGATTTTTACTAAAGTTAAAAATCTTCATAATTTTATATTCTTGCTTTGAACTTTATTTATTTATGTCAATTTCCAGTTTAACATACAGAAAATTAATAGTGTATATTATGTCTCTTATACACATATCCGAGCCAACGAGACCGTACTAGATATCGTATGCAGTCTTCTGCTTGAAAAAAAAAAGTCGGGGGGGGGGGGGGGGGGGGGGGGGGTGGGG
>NZ_FXYI02000136.1:0-9731 GCF_900184915.1 Clostridium sp. HV4-5-A1G
TAACATGGCTTATATAATTATTTTTTTAATATAATTGTTATTTTATTTAGAATTTACGTTAATATTTGGAGGGAAGTCCATTGAAAAAAGTAAATATAATAGGCTTAATACTCATTCTTATAGGCATTTCAATACTTGTATATGCCTTTGGAACTAAATATTGGACAAGATATACACAGAATAATATGGTAAAAAACTACGAGCAGAAAATTAAAGAACATAAAGGAAAGGTCAAAATTTCCAAAGACAGTGCCGATTCTTCTGTAAATTACGGCACGGTTGGTATTCTCATCATACCAAAAATAGATTTGAAGGTAGCAGTAGGAGAGGGAACTGACATGAATACATTAAGGTATGCCGTGGGACATTTCAAGGGAACTGCAATGCCCGGAGAAAAGGGAAATTTTGCCTTAGCAGGCCACAGGAGCTATACTTTCGGGCAATATTTCAACAGATTGGATGAACTTACAACAGGTGATGAGATCAGGGTGAAAACGGTGAAGGGATCCTATAAATACAAGGTATACAATACAAAAGTCGTTCTTCCTGATGAAGTAAATGTACTAAATCCCACCAAAGATGCAACTATGACTCTCATCACCTGCACTCCCATAAGGGTGGCCACACACAGGCTTGTAATAAGTGCAAGACTGGATAATTAACAATTAATAATTAACAATTAATAGTTAACAGTTGAGTCCTATTTCATTTCCGCTCCAGATTGCCTCCATTATATTGGCAGTTTCATAGGCATCTCCCACAAGGTATAAATCCGCTATCTTACCATTGAGTTTGTCGTAGAGTTCTCTGTCAGACCTGAAGCCAACGGCAATTATAACGGTATCCGCAGATATATTTTGTTTCTTAAAACTGCTGTCAATAAGAACTGCACCGTCTTCAGTCACTTCCAGCAGAGAATTTCCCGTAATAATTTTTATATTATACTTTTTCATAAGATCAATCAGCATTATTTTATTCATGTGTGGAATCGGCTTTCCTGCATTTAGTACACTGTCTCTGGCTTCTACAATTGTCACCTTTTTACCCTGTTTTGCAAGGTAAAGAGCAGTTTCACATCCTACAAGTCCGCCGCCTATCATGAGTACATTCTCTCCTGACTGTTTACTGCCGTTTAAAATTTCAACTGCTGTTGAAACTTTATCTTTTTCTATGCCAGGTAATTTGAGTCTAATATCTTTCGCTCCCGTTGCAATGATCACAGCATCAGGCTTTTCCTTCTGCACCATATCCTCCGTTACCTTAGTGTTAAATATTATTTTAACTTTAAGTTCTTTCATCTCATTTCTATACCAGTCAAGCAGCCTCCTGTCATCCAGCTTAAAATCCGGTACAGATCCTGGAATAACTTCTCCGCCAAGTTCATTAGTGCTTTCATAGAGTGTAACATTGTGTCCTCTCATAACAGCAACTCTGGCCGCTTCCATTCCTGAAATTCCTCCTCCTACAACCATGATCTTCTTGCTTTTAATTGCAGGCTTTATTTCATAATACCTCTCTCTTCCAACCGCAGGATTTACGGTACAGCTCAATGGTTTCCCCTCAAATCCTCTTCCAAGGCATCCTGTATGGCATCCGATACAGGGACGAATTCTTTCAGGATGATTCCCAAGAGCTTTTTTCGGCCAGTATGCATCACAGAGAAGAGGTCTTCCGAGCCCGATCATATCCGCAGAACCATCATCAAGAGCTCTCTCCGCAAGATCCGGATTCCCAAGTTTGCCTGCAACTATGACGGGAATATTAACAGCTTTTTTCAATTCCTTCGTATAAGGCAAATATAATCCATCTTTTTGATAGAGAGGCGGATGTGACCAATACCAGGCATCATATGTACCCAAATCAGTGTTAAGTTCATCGTATCCCGCAGTCTCAAGTATTTTTGCAGCCTCAATGCCTTCTTCCAGATCCCTGCCTTTTTCAATATAATCTTCCTCCGGAAGTCCACCCTGCCTCCAGTCCTTTATACAGCTCTTTACACTGTATCTCAGACCCACAGGAAAATCATCCCCCACTTCAGCCTTTATTCCCTGTACTATTTCTACGGGAAGTTGAAGCCTTCCTCTCAGATCACCACCGTATTTGTCAGTTCTCCTATTAAATATTGAAAGAGTAAACTGATCCAGCAGATACCCCTCGTGCACTGCATGTATTTCAACTCCGTCAAACCCTGCCTGTCGTGCAATTTCAGCACCTTCAACAAATTTTGTCACTATCCATTCAACTTCCGAAGTAGTAAGGGCTCTGCAGGTGACAGTAGGATCCCAGTAATTAGGAATATCCGATGCAGATACAGGCTGTGCTCTCAAAAGTGTACCTGGTGCACCGCTTCTTCCGAAACCCATGGTAAGCTGCAAAAATATCTTTGAACCGTAGGCATGAACCCGCTCCGCCATCTCAGAAGATGTCATCAAAAATCTACCTGGATTTATTGATATAATGGGAATTATACCAGGTACCACCTTATCCAGTTCATTTTCCACTTTGGTAATACTTGTTATAATAAGGCCCGTTCCGCCTTTTGCCCTCTCCACATAATAGTCTATAGCTCTCTGGTTATAACACCCTTCATTATCCACAAGCCCAAAAGCTCCCATGGGAGCCATGGATATTTTATTTTTTATTTCCACCTTTCCTATTTTAATAGGCTGAAACAAGGATTTGTTTTTCATATTAATTTTTACCTCCTACTTATATATTTAAACTCTATTTTATATTTTCCCTCTTTAGTTTAAATATACTGTAGAATACTAATTTTATAACCACAATACCTAATCTTTTGCCAAAACGCTTTTACCCCTCCAGCCGACTGAAAAATAAGATCCAATCAAAATAAAGCATATTCCAATTGTAGTATTTGCAAGTATTGTCTCTTCCAATACAATGAGTGCAAAAATTGGTGCCAAAACCGGCTTAATAAAGAAAACCATGGAAGCCATAGATGCTGAAGTCTTGTCCATTGCAAGGAAATAAAACATATATCCCATCCCGGTTACTACAATTCCAAGAAACATTACAGGAATTATATTGACAGAACTTATTCCATAAAAAATAGGAATGTCTGCCATAAACCTTAAATTTTCATTAGTACCTATGAAATTTATAATGACAGGCATTTTGGATATCAGCATTAGAAAAAACATGATTATATCTCCTGTCAAAAAAGTCATGCAGTTTAAAACCATGCACCCATATCTCTCCGATCTCAGCTTTCCTATTACAGCATATATTGAAAAAGATACTGCAGAGAGAAAGGCAAATGATATTCCCTTCATATCACTGTTTATCCCAAAAGGATTCAATATAAAAACCATGCCTACTATACTCAACACAACTGATATAACAGTTCCCCTGTTCATCTTTTCCTTTAAAACAAAATAAGCAAGGATAATTGTAAATACCGGATTAGTACTAAAAATTATTGCTACAGTAGATGCTTTTGTATATGTAACTGCCAGCTGGAAAAATGACATGCTGACTACCACGCATAAAAATCCTGTCATCACAAAGTAGAGGAAATCCTCTTTCTTAAGTTTGATCTTCTTATATTTCATGGATCTAAGAGCAAAGGGCACTAAAAATAAACCACCTATTAAAAACCTTAAAAAATTCAGCTGAAGCGGATTTACTCCAACTATAAGTTTTCCCGTAATCTCCATGGTACTGAAAATCACCGCAGTCAAGCCAATAAAAATATATCCCAATTCACGTCTTCCTTTCAAATATAAATGTCAATCAACAAATTCGAACACATTTTTTAGAGTATACCCGTCATGATAAATTGTCAACTTACATTTGAATTCACTTGAATTGGCCTTACAGGATGAAAACATTTTTATATGCACTATTCTGGTTAGGATATTATTCTTACAATTATACATACTATTATTGAAAGTTTAAATTAGGAGGAAGTTTTTAAAGATGAACAATGATTTTTATTTAAATTTTACAAAATCCATTCCACAGCAGAAACAAATCAAACAGCCCGGAGTGGAATCCGAGATGAATCCAAAGCCAATAAGCGAAAACCCTGAATATAAAGGTTCGGATAAACTGAAGGATAAAACAGTTTTAATTACAGGAGGGGACAGTGGAATAGGAAAAGCGGTTTCCATAGCTTTTGCTAAAGAAGGTGCGGATCTGGCAATAGTGTACTATAATGAACATTCAGATGCGGAGGATACAAAAAAAATTATAGAAAATTCAGGAAGAAGATGTCTTTTAATTCCCGGAGATGTTTCAGATCACAATTTTTGTAAAACCGCCGTTGAAAAAACCATAGAGTTCTACAGCAAAATAGATATACTCGTAAATAATGCAGCAGTACAATTTCCACAAAACAGCATCGAAGATATAACAGAGGAACAGCTGGAAAAAACATTCAAGACAAATATCTTCAGCATGTTTTATATTACCAAGGCAATAATGCCATATTTCAAACCAGGCTGCTGCATAGTAAATACAGCTTCCATAACAGCCTACAGGGGGAGTAAGGACCTAATCGACTATTCTTCTACAAAAGGTGCAATTGTGTCCTTTACCCGTTCTCTGGCGCTGTCACTTATAGGCAGTAATATAAGGGTCAACGCCGTAGCACCGGGACCTATATGGACACCTCTCATACCCTCTTCCTACAATGCACAAAAAGTTGGTGAATTTGGTTCTACTACACCCATAGGCAGGCCAGGTCAGCCGGTAGAGCTGGCATCCGCCTACGTATTCCTGGCGTCATCCGAAGCTTCTTACATCACCGGTGAAACCATACATGTAAATGGCGGTGATTTTATAGGAGGCTGATCTATATGTACATAAAATTTCTAAAATTATCCCCGCTAATTTTTTATACTTCTGCATAATTAAATTAAAATTAAAGATAATAGATATTGGTAAATAAAAATATGAAAGGAGAAATATACACTATGTCACAGTTAAATCAACAGGAACTTCAAAATCTGAGACATCTCATTGGAGCTCACGAAACAGCTTATGAAAAAATGCAGGCATACATGCAGAATTGTACTGATCCACAGGTGAAATCATACTTTCAAAAATCAGCACAAGATGCCCAAAAAACAAAACAACAATTAATGTCATTTCTAAATTAGGAGGTAAAAAACATGCAAGACAAAGTAATGATAAACGACGCACTTTCCATGGCCAAAGGTGAATTAACAACCTATGCCAATGTAATAGCTGAATGTGCTAATCCCAATCTCAGATCAACTATTCAACAGATTAGAAACAACTGCGAAACATCTCAATATGAACTCTATAGGCTTGCCCAATCAAAAGGCTATTATAAGCCTGCAATGATGGCTGACAGCAGTGACGTTCAGCAGGTAAAATCGCAGTTAATGGGACAATAGCACTGCTCTGCATCTTAATTTTCAAAAATTCAGTAAATTCGAGCAGCGACAAATATCAAAGATAGCAGTACTCCCTAAAATTATAATCATTTGATAAGTATCAGTTTTCACTGATACTTATTTTTACACAGAAAGTTAACTTCACAAATCAAAGCTTCAGTTCCCCTGCTGCAAGAGCTGCTCCAATGGCTCCTGCATATCTTCCATATTTGTGGCTCTTGACAGGCTGCTTAAGTTTTTTAGAAAGACTGTCCATTATATATTCGTTATTGCTCAAACCCCCTGTTAAAAAGTAATTAAACCCCTCTCCATGTTTCTGGCAGAGAGATTTCACCTTACTTGTGATAGAATCTATTATGCCAAAAGCTATGTCCTCTCTTTTACTTCCGCTGCTTATCAGTCCTATTATTTCGGATTCGGCAAATACAGTGCACATGGAACTTATGGTTATCCCATTTCCATGTTTTGCCCTTTCGCATAGTTCTTCTATTTCCAATCCCAGAGTGCCTGCCATAAGTTCCAGGAATCTTCCCGTGCCAGCAGCACATTTATCATTCATTGTAAATCCGGTGACTCTACCGTCTTTCACAGTAATCACCTTGGTATCCTGCCCGCCTATGTCGATCACAGTACAGTCATTTTTAAAAAGATAGAAAGCTCCCTTTCCATGACATGTAATTTCAGTTATTGTCTTATGGGCATATGGAACAGATACTCTTCCATAACCTGTAGCAACTATTTTACAATTTTCCCCTGTAAATCCGATGTTCTTCAGACGGAGTTTTATATCGCCGGCAACTTTAACACTGCTCCATCCTGTGGGAAGTACAAATAATTTTTGGATTTTTTTATCAAATATGCAAACTTTTGAAGCCGTAGAGCCTATATCTATTCCTACACAAGTCATAAAATACCACCTTTATCTACAAGAATATCATTTTACAGTAACCTTCACAGCTATAAATAAGGATTTACTATTTTTTTATTTACAGAATGTAATCCAAGGGTTTTCACATTATAATTGTATATCAATTCCTTTATTTTTTCTTCGTCTTCTTTATTATACATTATAGATATTCCACAGCAAGATGAAATCTCTCTTGGAGTAGGTACAATTGTATATCTAATTTTATTTTTCTTTAACAATTTTTCCATTTTTATACCTTCTGTATGGCAGGGAAACAGTATATAATATCTTACAGTATCCACCCCATCAACTCCTTTATTAAAAAATTCAAAAAATGCCTGAAGATTCTCTTTTAAAAAGCTTCAGGCATTTTTTTATCCGAACGCTACCATTGCTAATACTCCAACTTCTTAAAGCTTACGATAAGTACTGCTACGCGCCTGGATAAGTTCTTCTAAGGTTCAGATGGAGTAAGCATTCCTTATAAGCAAACTCTATCTGAACCTAAGAATCACTTGATCTTTCAGCTACACCGCGCAGTCAATCTAAATCATTTCCAAAAATGCCTCAACTCTGGTCTTTATCTGTCCGGAATCCTCTGTGGAATAATCTGTTTCTATCTGCATAACAGGTATGTTTTTCTCTTTTAATGCTCTTTCCACATCCCTGTGTTCTACAGCATAAGTATGACAGAAAGAAAGATTGGCATCTATTACTCCATCTGCATTGTATTCACCTGCATATTTTATTATATCATCAATTCTGCCCGTATTGGGCGTAAAACAGGCACAATTTATCTTCATATACCTGTCTGCTATATTTTTAATCAAATCTTCCAGGGTTTCTCCCTTTTCGTCCACTTCATTTTCGAAATATCTTGTGCCGGTACAGGTCTCTTCAACTACTATCTGCGCATTTAAGCTCTCTACAATGGAATGAAGTTTCCAGTTGGGAAGTCCCATAGGAGTTCCTGTTATCATAACCCTCTTTTTACCTTCATCCTTCATCCCACTTTTTACTCTCTCGTCCAATTCATCGCAAAGCTCATTTAATTTTTCTGTGAATCTCTGTGGATCATCAAAAAATGCAACCTGAGATATCAAAAGTGCATCTAGTCCGCTTATTGGAGAAGGTTTATATTTTCTCAAGCCATACAATCTCTTCAATGCCCTTCTCTTTAAATTGATAATTTTTATGCCTTCTCTTAGGCTCTCAACAGTAACCTTATTTCCGGTAAGTTCTTCCATCTTGCCTATAAAATCCTTTATTTCCCCTATCCACTGATCATAATTCTTTTCCCTTTTCATCTGGGGAAGTTCCATAACATGTACCGGCACATAATCATTCAATACTTCCCAGGCTTTCTTTTTTCCATCACAGGTTGTCTCTCCAATTACCATATCGCAGGATTGAAAATAAGGACATGTTCCTCCCACTTTTGCCCCCATGAATGCTTTGATCAAAGGACACATATTCCTAGGTAAAACCTTTTCACCGTCTTCAACCCAAAATTGAGATCCTGAACAAAGCCCTACTCCTATTGCATTTGCTGCAAGTATAACTTCATCTGGTACAAATACACAAAAGGTTCCGACTACTTTCCCGCCATTTTTCTTATGCTCGTCCAACTCTTTAATTCTAAATCCATGTATTTCAGCCAATACAGAATTAAAATAATTCATCCTCTCAGGTCTATTTTCTTGAGTGAGATATGTTCCCTCATATAATTTTGGCAGCACAGCACACAACTCATCATGCTTTTCCAAATCGACCCCAAGTTTGCTCCAAAGTTCCCTATAATCAGCCAATATTTATTCCCTCCTCTATTTAATATAAACTAACTTCTTCACCAGGTATCTCCCGATGTCTTACTGGATATAATTCGGTACACTTTTATGGTATCATAAATAATCATCTGCATTTATCATATTATATTATAGACATATCATTGATCATTAATTTTAATTATGTCGAATTTTTGTTAACTATACAACTTTCACTATTAGCTTTTTACTGTACTCAAAGATCACCTGATAAACTACAAGACATCAGGAAAGAATTTTCCTGATGTCTACATACCTGCCTTTAATTAAAATAAAATGCTATATAGAGTACTTATTCCAACAAATCTAAGAATATTGCAATAAGCGACTATTTTTCTCCAATTCTTTTTCTATTATTTTTGCAACAGTAGCTATATCTACATTTCCACCGCTTACAAGCCCTACTACATTTTTGCCTTCTATTCCGCTTACTTTTCCAGCCAGTAAAGCTGCCAGGGGCAGTGCACCAGCACCTTCAGCTATCAGTTTGTTTCTTTCCATTAACGAAAACATTCCAAATGCTATTTCTTCCTCACTCACAGCTACAACTTCATCTACGTACTTTTGAATATATTCAAAACATTTATCTCCAGGGGCACAGACAGATGTACCATCAGCTATGGACTTTGCACCAGGGAGTGTGACTACTTTTTTCTGTTCCATTGAAACTTTAGTAGAAGCTATGATCTCAGGCTGCACTCCTATAACTCTTATGGAAGGTTTTATGGATTTAACTGCCGTAGCAACACCTGATATCAATCCACCTCCACCTATTGGAACTATCACTACATCCGCCTCAGGCAATTTATCCAATATTTCGATTCCTATAGTTCCCTGACCTGCCATTACATCCACATCATTATACGGATGAACAAAAGTAGCTCCCGTTTCCTTCTGAACTTCTACTGCCTTAGCATAACATTCATCGTAAACCTGGCCTGCCTGAATTACTTCAGCTCCATAACCCTTAGTAGCTTCAACTTTTGCTTTAGGTGCAGTAGCAGGCATAACAATTGTAGATTTTACTCCAAAAGCCGTCGAAGCATAGGCAACTCCCTGAGCATGATTACCCGCCGAAGAAGCTATAACTCCCTTTTTCTTATCCTCTTCACTCAGATTAACCAACTTGTTATATGCACCTCTTAATTTAAAAGCTCCTGTTTTCTGTTTATTCTCACATTTCAAGTACAGATTACAGCCGCATTTTTTGGAAAAAGTACTGGTGTAAAAAAGAGGAGTTTCCCTTACTACATCTTTAATATTTTCTTTAGCCTTTTTGATCCTTTCTAGATTTAGTTCCATAACTCATTCCCCCTGTCAATATTATTTTAATTGTTTACGTACCTTCATATATATGTAATTTATGCATAAAAAAATTCATTTATTTAAAAAAGTCCTGTAAATATATATGATTAGGTATTTTATGTGATAAACGTTTTCATATCTACAATATGTTTGTCGAATTCTTACACATATATGAAAATGTAATTTATGCACATATGAATCATTATTTCAAGTCTATAATAACATATTTTTTTATTTTATACAATTTAATTTTGTAGAATTTAATTAAATTATTTGAATCATATTTTAAAGTTAATGAATAAAATATTTCTC
>NZ_FXYI02000137.1:0-9660 GCF_900184915.1 Clostridium sp. HV4-5-A1G
ACCAACGAGATCTACACTTCTATCTTGGTCGGCAGCGTCAGATGTTTATAAGAGAGAGATTTAACAATTTATCACTTTATAAACCATTGATATTTCAGCCTTAGTCTTTAATAAATAAAATTAATATGATTTATTTTAATCAATTCATAATTACACCCCTTTTTGTTTAATGTCAACTGCATTTTAAAAATTTCTAAACATTTTGTTTACTTTTACTATATATTGATTATAATTAAAATAGAGGTGATATTATTTGAATATTGGAGAGTCCATAAGAAAAATAAGAAAAATTAAAGGTCTAACAATGAAAGAACTGGGGAATAAAGTTGGCCTTTCAGAGCAGGGAATTGGAAATTATGAACGTGGAGATAGAAAACCAAATATAGAAATAATAGATAAAATAGCTAAAGTTCTTGAAGTAACCACTGCTGAATTAATAGGAGATGAAAACCAAACTGAATATATTAAATCAATGGCTAAAGAAACTGCAAAAAAAGAAGTTAATACTATGTATTCAGTTATTGAGTATGTTAATGAAAATTACACTATAAACAAATATGATTTATCCAAAATAATCAATACCGATGCTCTACTAGATATTTCAGGCTTAATTAAAGATGTCACTCTCAATAGATTAAGACATTATGGCAATATTAAATCAAACAATTCTAATGATGATAAAAGTAAAGATAATACAGATTGATTTTTAATGTATATTACCCCCTTAAACAGGAGCAGATTTACGGATTAAAAATCCGCAAACTAAAGGTTGCATTTCAAATGAGAGCTTGTAAAAATCATACTAAGTTATATTTATATATCAATTCGGGGTAATCACGAACCGAGTTTTCTATCAGTACCCCCTCACTTTGAGGGTGACTGAAAATTTATTGAAAGAAGATAAAAATTATGGATAATACATCTAAAAATAAGACTTATACCTACTCTGACTATATGAACTACCCTGAAGGTGCCAGAATAGAGCTTATAGAAGGTACTATATACGATATGTCACCTGCACCATCAAGAATACATCAGAGGTTAATTGTAGAGATATCAACCATCTTTAACAATTATATGAAATCCAATAATGGGCCATGTGAAGTGGATATAGCACCCTTTGACGTATTTCTCACTGATGATGAAAACCTTGATAACTGTAAAAATATTGTCCAGCCTGATATATCCGCGATATGTGATAAAAATAAACTATCCGATAAAGGTTGCATAGGTACACCAGACTTAATTATTGAGATAGTATCACCCTCTAATCAATCTAATGACTATGTACGTAAATTAGGCCTATATGAACATTTTAGAGTATGTGAATACTGGATAGTAAATCCTATGGATAAAAGTATATTGATATACAAACTTGACGATACCATGCATTATGGAGCTCCTAAAGCTTATTCATTTACGGATAAAATAAAAGTTGGGATATATGATGATTTAGAAATTGATTTTAATACTTTAGATGTGTAGGTACTTTATATTATTTGATAGTAACCACAATAAACTAAGGAATTGAATGATCTGTATAAATTTATGGGAATAAAATAGTTCCTTTTTATTTTTGAAAATCTATAAGGGGCAAAAAGAGGGCAAATTTCATTTTTAGGCAAAATAAAAAACACTAGAATATAGTGTTATCAATACTTAATGGTGCACCCAGGGAGATTCGAACTCCCGGCCTCTGGATTCGAAGTCCATCACTCTATCCAGCTGAGCTATGGGTGCAAACTGCACTTATTTTAAAAATACAAATGGAGCGGGTGAAGAGAATCGAACTCTCATAACTAGCTTGGAAGGCTAGCACTCTACCATTGAGTTACACCCGCAAATCCATTGCTAAGCAATCACACAAATATATGAGCTCACTAGGGATTTTTAAATTCCCCATTAATCCTAAATGGTCGGGGTGACAGGGCTTGAACCTGCGACCTCATGATCCCTAACCACGCGCGCTACCATCTGCGCCACACCCCGCTATTTACATGGTGCGCCATCGGGGACTCGAACCCCGGGCAACCTGATTAAGAGTCAGATGCTCTACCAACTGAGCTAATGGCGCATATTGGTGCGTCTTAAGGGATTCGAACCCCCGGCCCACGGCTTAGAAGGCCGTTGCTCTATCCAACTGAGCTAAAGACGCGTATTGCTGGAGCGGGTGAAGAGAATCGAACTCTCATAACTAGCTTGGAAGGCTAGCACTCTACCATTGAGTTACACCCGCAAATCCATAAATTTTATTTCACCCTTGGAGCGGAAGACGGGATTTGAACCCGCGACGTTCACCTTGGCAAGGTGACGCTCTACCACTGAGCCACTCCCGCACAATAACAAATTCCCTATCTATAATTTTGGTGCAGGTGAAGGGATTTGAACCCCCACGCCATAGGCGCTAGATCCTAAGTCTAGTGCGTCTGCCAATTCCGCCACACCTGCATGTATGAAATTAGAAATCATTATAAACATATGGTGGCTTACCGGGGAATCGAACCCCGGACACCATGATTAAAAGTCATGTGCTCTACCAACTGAGCTAGTAAACCATTAAATGGCTGGGATGGCAGGATTTGAACCTACGAATGATGGAGTCAAAGTCCACTGCCTTACCACTTGGCTACATCCCAACACTGGGGTGAACGATGGGATTCGAACCCACGACAACCAGAACCACAATCTGGCGCTCTACCAGCTGAACTACGTCCACCATATTCTGGTGCGCCATCGGGGACTCGAACCCCGGGCAACCTGATTAAGAGTCAGATGCTCTACCAACTGAGCTAATGGCGCATATTGGTGCGTCTTAAGGGATTCGAACCCCCGGCCCACGGCTTAGAAGGCCGTTGCTCTATCCAACTGAGCTAAAGACGCACGCTTGGAGCGGGTGAAGAGAATCGAACTCTCATAACTAGCTTGGAAGGCTAGCACTCTACCATTGAGTTACACCCGCATAATTGTTTAATATTAAGTGATAATATCCCTGTCATAAAATTTCATGAAATCAAATGGTCGGGGTGACAGGGATTGAACCTGCGACCTCATGGTCCCAAACCACGCGCGCTCCCATCTGCGCCACACCCCGACATAAAATATTGGCTTTATTCATACTAGAAGTTTTTTCAAACTCTTGACAACATAAATTATTCTACACGATATATATGGATTCGTCAATACCCAATTTGAGATTTTTTTGTTTTATTCATACTCCCCTTATTTGGGGATTTATAATTTTATCACTAAGTTCTATCACTGCCACACTGTTAAACCCATCTCTAGGAACAGATGGACTTCCTGGATTTATAAACCATATTCCATTTTCATAAATTATCTTGGACACATGCGAATGTCCAAATAAAACTACATCGGCTTCTTCCTCTAAAGCTTTATATTTTAGTCTGGAAAGATCATATTTAACATCATATCTGTGACCATGAGTTATAAAAAATTTCTTGCCTCCTATGACTTCAACTCTTTCGCTGGGAACACTTACAGAAAAATCACAATTTCCCTTTACATTGATAATGGGTCCTCTATAAAACTTTTCAATCTGCAAAACATCCTGAACATTATCCCCCAAATGAATAATTGTATCCATGCCGGAAAAAATACTTTTAACTCTGTCCACAAACTTTCTATCCCTGTGGGTATCACTTATTACTCCTATATGCAAATCTCATACCTTCTTCTCAATATATTTTCCCATCTCAATTTTCAGTTTTTTTAGGGCTCTCGCCCTATGACTTATGGAGTTCTTCAATTCAGCAGACATTTCTCCAAAAGTCATATTGTATTCCGGTACATAAAACAGGGGATCATAGCCAAATCTGTTATTTCCCCTTTCTTCTTCACATATTATACCCTCTATTTCTCCCTGTACTTCAAGTACCTCATCAACTCCCAATATCAATACCATAGTACACAAAAATCTTGCATTTCTACTCTCTCTATTTTTATTCTCCAAAAGTTTTAAGAGTTTCTCATTATTTTTTTTATCATTCCCATGTTCGCCTGCAAATCTTGCAGAATGCACTCCTGGTTCTCCGTTTAATCCTTTTACTATAAGACCCGAATCATCTGCTAATACCATAAACTTTCGTCCAAGAAAATCATATACCGTTTTGGCTTTCTTATAGGCATTCTCCAGGAATGTAGTTCCATTCTCATCGATATCTATATTCACTCCAATTTCCCCCATAGATAAAATCTCCAGGGGGTATTGGGCAAGTATCTGTTTAATCTCCCTTATTTTATTATAATTATTGCTGGCTACCACTAATTTTTTCACTATTTGCCACCTGTCCCTATCCACAGTGAATCCATCTTCAGGCTGTTTTTCTGGGCATGAACCATACTTTTTATTCCTTTTTCTCCCAGAATCATAAGTTCTCTCAAGTCCTCCTTTGTAAACGGGCTCTGTTCTCCTGTACCCTGTATCTCCACAATTTCATCTGAATCTGTCATCACTATATTCATATCTACTTTAGCTCTTGAATCCTCTATATAACACAAATCCAACATTCTTTCATTATCTACAATTCCCACACTTATGGCACTTACAAAATCTCTTATTGGATATATTTTAAAAGGTGATCTTTTGTGGAGCACATTCACAGCATCCACCAATGACACAAATGCTCCAGATATAGAGGCTGTTCTAGTACCACCATCTGCCTGAATTACATCACAATCAATCCATATGGTTTTCTCCCCTATGGCTTTTAAATCCACTACAGATCTGAGTGCCCTGCCGATAAGTCTCTGTATTTCCATGGTCCTTCCATCAATTCTCCCTTTGGTTATATCCCTCACTTTTCTGACCTGAGTAGCTCTGGGAAGCATATTGTATTCACAGGTAATCCAACCTTCACCTTTTCCTTTCAAAAATGGTGGAACTTTATCCTCTATAGATGCAGTACATATTACCTTCGTATCCCCAGTTTCCATAAGCACAGATCCTTCTGCATATTTCGTATAATTTCTCGTTATTTTTATAGGCCTAATTTGATCACATTTTCTACCATCAATTCGCATTTTTTACCTCCAAAACCAAAACTGTATCTTATCAAATCAATTATACATCAATTATTTCAATTTTTCCTCCAATATAAACAATTCATCACTTTTTGGAGGTGTTATCTTCTTCTCTTTTCCACTGCAAACCAGTTTATATGATTCCTCAGTAACTTTCCCTATGATACTGGCTTTAATTCCATTGCTTTTCAACATATGTACCAATCCTTTTCCATCTTCAGTAGTAATGAGCATACTACCTGAAGATACAAATCTCAAAGGATCTACAGAATATTTTCTGCATATTTTCATCGTTATTTCAGTAAGTGGTATCCTATCATCATACACTTTAAATCCAACTTTACTTGCCTTAGCAACTTCCCAAAGCGCTCCCAAAAGCCCTCCTTCAGTTACGTCATGCATAGAATTCACTCCAAATTTGCCGGACAATACACCTTCTTTAACTACACTTATATGCTTTATATAACCCTTTGCTTTCTCTATTTCCTCCGTTGTAAGTATGTCTTTGAGTTTTTCCTCAAAATCATTCACTATAATACTAGTTCCTTCCAGGCACAAATATTTTGTCACTACTATATCATCATCTTTCTTTGCCCCTGAAGTAGCCACAGCTTTATCTTTTTCTCCCTTTCCTATAGCAGTACAGGAAATAACCATCCTATTTACAGCTTTAGTCACTTCTGTATGACCGCCTAATATTTCCACATTTAGCTTTCCTGCCTCCTCACTTACTTCTTCCATAATTTTATTTATATCCTCCAGGCATGAATTCTCAGGAGCTAGAATTGTAACTAAAATTCCCACTGGCTCTACACCACAGGATGCTATATCATTGCAATTTATATGTACTGCAAGCCTACCGCTATTCAGATCAGCACCAGTAATAGGATCTGTAGAAACAACGCATTCTTTATCTCCAAAATTTATAACACTGCAGTCCTCACCTATATCACCCCTTATCCTAACATCTTCTCTCTTAACTGCCCTATTTTTATCTATTATCTCCTTTAAGTCATTCCAATCCAATTTTCCAATTTCCATAAAACTTTCCTTCCTTTCTAAAATAAATAAGCACCATTTTGCATCCTGTTTCATATTATCTATATAGGGATTAATTTATGGTAGGTGTAAATATTTTGAAATATATAGGACCTTTCTTAAAAATCAATAAAATAAAACCCAGTAATGTGAAGCAGCAGCTGTTTTATTTTTCAAAAGAATCTTTAAGAGACATTGTACTACACTCAAAATGTGGAGTTCTCACTTCAGTCAAAGGAATTATCTCAAAAAATACATCCAATTTTGATATTAACACATTTAAAAATGTTTCTCCACTTTTATGTATTTATAGAAAAGCAAATCCTGTTCTCATAAATATAAATGACAGGTTATGCTGGAACGATGACAAATTTAAAAAAGAAATAAACATAGACAGCAATGCATTTATGACATTATGCTTGATGGAACTTTCAGATTACTATAATTCTTTTCATAACATAGATAAGAATAAATACAATTTAGGAAAATTCTATATTGCCCTGAGTAAAAAACAACTAGAGTTTTACGCATCTTATTTTAGAAACAGTGAAGGCGTATTTATTGATAAAAAATGTGAAAGTGGAGCAAATCCAGGAGAAATTAAATTTGTAGACAAATACAAGAAATTCAAATTTTCATCTCAAGCTCTATTAATGGCTGCATACTATAGATGCAGTACTTTGATGGATGGTGAGGGAAAAGAAGATTTTAAAAATTTTTCCTTTGATATTTTAAATATGCTTATTGATTCAAAAAATGATCTGTATGAATTGTCTTTTGAAGAGCTTACAAGATTGTGCTTTGCATTAAATATATTCTACGAGTATTCCAAAGATAACAAATGCAAAGATCTGATACTTGACATATCGGAGCTTATTTTTGAAAAATTTTACCATGCAAATTCTCAGTCCGGCATGGCAAAAGAAACAGACGTTGAAAATGATTCCTTAAACTATATAAATTTTATTATGATATATAAGCATACGAATTTTATAAAATATAAAGAAAATGCAAATTTTATACTTGAAAAACTTTTAAAACTTTATGATTCAGAAAAAGGATTGTTTATAAAGGATACTTCTAAAAAGAATGTAGAATTTACCTGTCTGGAAGTCATGCTGTATCTAATGGCTTTTCTGATAAATGTAGAAGTGTACAAAAATAGAGATAAAAACAATTTAATAGTATTGGATATATTCAAACGTCAACTTATAGATTCAGGTATGATCTTAAGCTGGCCTGAAGCTCCCGATTTAAACAATGTAGAGCGATATAGGAATTTTTCTCTTAGATCAGAAGATCTAATAGAGGAACAAAATTTCAGGACATCCTCAATTCCCTCTCCTGAATCCTGTGAAATAGCACCAGTTTTTTGTAAGTATGTAACTTACAGCATGAAAAAGAAAAAATTTAAATCTGTAAAAGTTTCTTTTGACACATATAAAAATATGTTTATATTTTTCATTGTACTGCATTTTTTAAACCCCAAAATTCCAATCTCTTTCCAAGGATAAATTTTTTATCTTTAGGATATAATAATATCACTCCAGTACAAGCATTTTACAGCTAAACATAAAAATCAATCTGGTTCTTTATAAGGAAGGTGATAGGCAATGATGGATATTAACTGTTCTGAAAGATGCATACATGAGAAAAACGGGAAATGTACTTTAAATCATATTACTGCAATTACAGATCTTTCATCTCCAAAAACAAACTGTATATACTTTTCTCCAAAGAATCAGATAAAAGATAAAGGTCTTTCCCCTTAAATTCACAAGGATAAAAACTTGAAGGATTGTTTTAAAAAATTTTAAGACAATCCCTTTTTATCTGACCTTTAATAATTCAGATAGGCCCTATCCAGCTTTATATTTCCCATTATATTCGCATAGACACCCGAAACATAAGTTTTTGAGACAATAACCGTATTTTCAAAATATAAAGGTACCATAGGCATATCCCGTGCTAAGTCATTCTCGATATCTCTAAATATCTCTATTTTTTGATTTCCATCCTTTTTAAAGGACGAATTCATCAATTTACTGTCAATCTGCAAATTTCTATATCCGTATAAATTATAAGCCCGGGAGGAATTCCACATATTTAAAAATGCAAGTGGATAATCATAGTCTCCTGCATAGTCTATTTCTGCCATATCATAATGCCCCTCCCTCAACTGCTCTTTGAATTTAGACAATTCATATCCCTGACAATTTACTGCTATTCCAGAGATCTTCTCAATACGCTCAGCTATGTCCTCACATACTTTTTTATTTTCCACACTATCCACATATATTAATTTGAGGGATTCATTTTCACCATAATTCAAACCTTTAATCATATCTGCAGCATTTTCCCCCTGTGACTTATCCTGAAAAAATATTTTATTCATAAATTTACCGTTCAATCCATTACTTACATAATTCGGTACATAGGAGTTAGCTGTAACAGCAGTATTACACAGTATGTTTTCTACTATATTTTCTCTATCAACAGCCATGGATACAAAATTTCTAAATTTGACGTCATTTACTACATTTTCTTTTTTCATATTGAAAGCTATGCCTTTACCGCTTAAATTAGGTGAAGTCATGTAATTTACTTTATTTTTTATATTTTTTATTTCTCCCAGTGGGGGATTAGTAAATATATTTACCCTATCTTCTTCAAAAGCTGCCAATGCATTTTCACTGGTTTTTAAAAACGTAAGTATTACCTTGCTGCTTTTCACCTGTGATCTATTCCAATAATAGGTATTTTTCTTTAAAGTAATATCACCATTCTGAGATATGCTGTCTATGACAAAACTTCCCGAATACAATATGGATTTATAATCCTTTTTCCAATCTACGAGTTTATAATCAATATTTCTAAGAGAGTATATAGGCTGTGCAAGTATATTCAGGAGATAGTTACAGGGATAATTTAGCCTTATGCATAACGTTCTGTCATTTAGAGCATTTATGGCAACATTTCCAAAATCACATTTACCCTGCCTGTATTCTTCTGCTCCAAATACACAATTCAGCTGCTGGGCATATATATTGTCCATGTCCTTGCTTAGTATATTAGAAAAAAAGTCCACAAAATCATAGGCGGTAATATTAGATCCATTGCTCCATTTAGCATTTTTCCTTATCTTAAAAGTATAGCTGGTTCCACTTTCATCTACACTCCAATTTTCCGCTATACCGGGAATTATTTTCCCATCTTCATCACTACTCACCAGACCCTCAAATGTATTTGCAAGTATATCCTTTTGCCTTATATTATCAGAATCAAGCATTATTAAATTTTTAGGCGATTCACCTAAATTATATACCAAACTATTTTTATAATCATTGCTCTCAGTTTGCTGAACTTTTTTTTCCAGAGATCCTCCTATCAATGTTATTGAAACCACTGAAATTATTAATATAATACACATTATATAAATAAGTTTCTTCATATATATCTCCTTATTTTCACGATAATAAAATACAGTTTAAACTGTCTCTAAAACACATATCCGAGCCCACGATACCGTAAAAGATCTCGTATGACGTCTTGTCCTTGAAAAAAAAAAGGGGGGGGGGGGGG
>NZ_FXYI02000138.1:0-9566 GCF_900184915.1 Clostridium sp. HV4-5-A1G
TAATATTATTTTTATAAAATTTATAATTTTCATTTTATTGAAATCGTTGACAAATTAAAGATGCGTATGTATAATAAACTTATAAATAACTAGTATATACAAGATCTGAATTATAAAATTTCCTCTCATAAAACAATACAATTTACAGAATTCAAATCCATTTATTAAAAATTTTTAAAAATATTTTTAGGTTGGTGATGTAAATGAGTAATATAAAATCAATACAGGCAGAAAAAACACAAAATTTTATTGATGTGTTTGACAATAAGATTCCAAAAAGAGTTCCAATCAATGTATCATTTAATTTTGAAACATTAGCAAAATTAGGTGGCTTAGATTTAATTGAAGCACAATGGAATCCAAGTATAATTGAAAAAGCTGTTGAAAATATCGTACCTCTAATATATTCAGATATAGTACCTATGGGGTCAGCATTAAGATATCCATCCTATTATCAGACATTAAAATCCCAATCTTTCGTCATGGGATCCAATGGTTTTTTCCAACATCCAGAAGTAATCGGCATGTTTGAAGATGAATACGATTATTTGATAGAAAGGCCCTTAGATTGTATTATGGAAAAAGTAATTCCCAGGCAATATAAAGCTTTGAATTTAAAAGATCCGATAAATATGATGACTAATTTTATGAAAGCATTTCTAGGTTTCAATAACGACAACAATATAACTGGATCAATTGTTAAAAAAATGATTGAAAAGTATGGATATTATATAGGTCCTCCCTCTGGGTCCAGTGGATTTACTGAAGCACCTTATGATTTTCTAGCAGATCAACTTCGAAGTTTTAAAGGAATATCACTGGATATTCGAAGAATGCCTCAAAAAGTTGCAGATGCATGTGAAGCTTTATACCCAATTGTGTTGAAAAAAGGAATGCCTTCTGTAATATCAGATTATGGTCATGTTTTTCTTCCACTTCATATGCCAACCTTCATGAGAGAAAAATATTTTGCCAAGTACTGGTGGCCAAGTTTTAAGAAACTTCTTGATGAATACGCTTCTATGGGAATTCACTGCAGAATTTTCTGTGAAGATAACTGGGATAGATACTTAGATTATTTACAAGATCTCCCAACGAATACATACATTCAGTTTGAATACGGCGATCCTAAACTAATTAAAGACAAGCTTGGGAAAAAACATATAATCACTGGTTTATATCCTATTTCGTATTTAAAATCACATACAAAACAGGAATGTATTGATCTAGCTAAAAAATATATTGACATTCTAGCCCCAGGTGGAAAATACATTTTTGGCCTTGATAAGAGTGCCTTAATAGGTGATGTAGTTATTGAAAATTTCAATGCAGTAACAGAAACAGTGAGAGATTATGGAGTATATAAGGATAATATAGGAAAAACAGCTGGTTTAGCAT
Organism: Clostridium sp. HV4-5-A1G; assembly: GCF_900184915.1. NCBI lineage: Bacteria > Bacillati > Bacillota > Clostridia > Eubacteriales > Clostridiaceae > Clostridium > Clostridium sp. HV4-5-A1G. The sequence goes on from NZ_FXYI02000138.1 coordinate 1,399, forward strand.
TTAACAAAGCAGATTACACTGCTTCCAAAAGTAGAGATATTAAAAGTAAATACTACCAGACAAAAAAAACCATGATCGCAGAAAATCCCCAAATAACAGAATCAGGTATAGACAAAATGTCTGTATTTCAAGATAAAATTTTTCAATTTCTCATTTTTCTTTTACTATAGCCATAACTCTCTTAGAATAATTAATTTGTTCTAAGTCCATAAGAGATATTTATTTCCAGCATCATTTAAGACGCTGGACTTTATCTTGCTGCTATTTCATTTTCCATTTCCTTTACTTTACCATCAGGAAGATTATAGAATAAAATTGCAATTAAAGCTACTAGACCAAATATAAACGGTGCTCCAAAAAATATAATTTTGAATCCAGATATGACCTCTGGCAAAACATTTGTCATATTTGCATTAAAATCTAATACGGCTAATCCAGCTGTTAATATAACACCTCTAACCAATATACTTACTTTAATAGAAAATGATGAGAATGCCATAATGACTCCTTTAGTATCTGCTCCAGTTTTCCATTGACTATATGTGGCCCCATTTGAATAAAATGAAGATGTAAGTCCGTATGATATTCCAAACAGTACTTGACCCACACCCATTATGGCAATTACTGCCACTGGATTTTCTGCAAATAAATACGCTACTACAATAGATATAATATATCCACTAACTCCTACGATATAGGACATTTTTGTTCCAATTCTCGCTACTATGTTTTTTGCAAATAGAGCTCCCAATAGACCCGCAATATTAAATACCAATAAAAATATTGGCTGTAAAGAAATACTATTGGTCACATATTTGAAATAATAAAAAGCTGCTGCCATTAACAAGTAATAACCTATAAGTTTGCAAAAATCCGATAATACAAAAATCAACAATGGTTTATTTAAAAATATCGCTTTAAACATGTCAGCTAAAGATGGGTTTCTTTTTTTATCGGTACTTACTACACTACCTGAAGTTTTGATATTTACTTTAACATCTTCATAACCTTTCGATATGATAAAATGTATATAATACGTGATACCCATGATAAAAGCAAACAGGCCTGCTGTAATAGTAAAAGCCATGCTGGAACCTTTCGGGAAAAAAGCAGCAATAGCAGTTACAACGGGAAGGGTTGCATAGGATGCAATTACTTTACCAAGATTTGAACCCGCTGCCCTTCTCCCCGATAAAAAAGCTCTTTCTTTAGGATCATCAGTTAAAATCGGTACCAGTGACATATTTGCAGTCCAGGACATATTCCAAATAAAGTGACTTAAAATAAAACCTGTACATATCAGTACTGCCGCTACAGATGGAGAACCTATTTTCGAAAATTGAAGCATGAATAATATTATTACCGCCGGTGGTCCTATAACTAACCAGGATCTATACTTTCCCCATTTAAAATTAGTTTTATCTAAAACTATACCTGCAATTAAAGAACTGACAATATCAACAGCCCCTGTAATTGATGTTATTAAAATAACATATGCATTTGATAAAAGTGCATAATTTGTGAGGAAGGCAGGAAAGTATGCCGTTTCAACAGTAGTCATAAAAGAAAATCCAGCATCACCAATGCCAAACCATACCTTTATCTTTTGGGTAATTTTTCTGGACTTAGACACTTGATTATTCATATTAACTCTACATCCCCTCTTTAATTTATAATTAGAAAACATCAGAACAATCCTGTCTTTTTTATAGAACTCACATTAAAAAAGCTGCAATTTCAATTTTAGTAAGAAAATTGCAGCTATAATAACACGAAATCCCTGAGAATTTTTACTACATCAATAAATTAAGAACAAATATAAACATCATTTCTTCATACTGCTGCATTTTAGGAGCCATTTTTCCTTCAAGCTTTTCGTCGATTTCAGGATGTTTTTCCTTATACTTTTCCCATGTTTTATAGTATTCTGTTTCCATATCAAATTCCCCCTAATAATCAGTATTTTCAGCTACATATTCCAATACTGCCTGTAGATTTTCAATTTTGACACTATCTGCAGTTATAATGGCCTTGTCAAAACCAAACATATATTTCCCGCCTGGTGCAAGAATATCCACAAGCTCCTTAGCTTTATCTATACACTGCTGCTTTGTTCCTGTCTTAAGTATGGAAATCGGATAAAAACCTGTAAGAATATGTTTTTTCCCTAACTTCTCTTTTATAAACTTAGGATCTCCATACTCAAACCACATTCTAGTATTTTCAGGCAGTTCATATAGATAGTCCACATAACGTGTCCAATCATTTTCAACAAACAGCAGAGACGGCTGTCCGGCTGCAGCCAATTCTTCAACTTCTCTCTTAAAACTAGGCCAATATAATTTTTCAAAATCCTTAGTACGAATATATGGCGCCATATGAAGTGGAATGAAAGTTCCTCCATATTTTGAAGGCGATGCAGGTATTCCACCCTTTACCATTATTGGGGTTACAGCCTCACAAGCTGCTGCTACCTTATCAGCGCGTCTTCTTATGTCGCCTGTTATACCTCTAAATCCCCTCAATTGATCTGACATGAAATCAAAAGGTGCTTCGACAAATCCGTTGGTATTTCCCGCGGAAGAATAACCATATTTTTTAATTAGTTTCTCATAGAGTGCAGTCACATTATTAACTTCATCATAAAACGCCTTAAAGGCTTTCGCCATTACAAGAGATCTTTGAACTGGATTGGTATTTAACTCAGTGTAAATTCTAGGCAGTATTTTTTCCATAATACAATTATAGGGCGATTCAATGAATTCATCATATTCCTCTGCCTCCAGACCACTGATCTCTGGATGCTGCAAAAAACCACTGGAGCTCATTACAAAATTTCTAGCCCCTAAAATTGTGTAGTACAGTGGAAATCTAAGAGCTTGTACAGGAAGTATATCGGAAACGAAATTTTCACATACTTTTTCAAATATTCCTTCAAGCATGGAAGTATCCCACTGTGATTCTGCCAGATCCTCACCTGCATACTGTATGGAAAATTCAAGAGGAAAATTTACACTTATGGGTACCCTCTTTGGAATCTTACCATCAAATAAATCCTTAAATAATTGAGTTCTCTCTCGCGCCAAAGTTTTTACATCTGCCATATTAACTCACCCACCCTTGACAAATTTTTACACCTTCTGCAGCATTTGTGGTGAAGGCATCAGCTCTAACATGTTCGCAAGCTTCCTTCGTAACGGGATTCCCGCCTATAATTATCTTTACCTTGTCCTTTACATTTTGCTTTTCAAATTCATCCACTATATTCTTCATAGAGTCAATAGCGAGTGTAAGCACTCCACTCATTCCCACAATCTGAGGATTCACTTCTCTTATTTTGTCTATAAAAGCCGATGCAGGCTGATCTATTCCTATATCATATACCTCAAATCCTGCCGCTTCTGCCATACTCTTAAATATATTTTTGCCTATGTCATGAAGATCTCCCTGTACCGTACCTAAAACAATAGTTCCCACTTTCTTGGAACTTCCTGAACCTATTACAGGTTTTAAGATATCAATGGCATTTGTGAGAAGTTCTCCTGCAAAAATCAAATCCCCTACAAAGTATTCACCCTTGTCAAACAGATCACCTACTATTCCCATACCATCCTGACATGCACTTACAACTTTTTGAGCCTCTTTCTCTTCCGGATTTGAATTCACAAATTCTTTCAACATCTCAAAAACTTTGTCTTCATCCAAATCCCCTACTGCTTGTGTTAACAATTTATAATCCATAATCTAATCCCCCTATATTTTAAAGTTCAAAGTACAAAGACCAAATATGGCTTAATGAAAATGTTCGAACGATATCAAAAATTCATCAAACCTCAAATATTCTGAACTCTGAACTTTGATAATAGTATACTTTCTAAATAAGTTTCTTTTACTTAAACATACCAAAAATATTTCAAAATACTTATTTCTCCCTTACTGGTCCAATTTTATTTTTTCTATAGGCATTTGAGAATTTTCTGCAGTATTTATCTTTTCCCATAAGTGCTTCAGTTGCAAGAAGAGCCGTCATAATTTCTCTATTACAGGGATCCATAATGGCAGAATCCATACCCATAAAAGTGGCAATGGTCAAGAAATTTTGATTCACAAATTTTCTAAGAGGCATTCCAAATGAAATATTGCTTAAACCCGATGTGATTTTAATAGTAGAATATATGGATTTTATAGATTTCATGGCTTCAATAAAATCAAGCAGAGAAGTATTTTCTGTAGCAAGAGCCATAACCAGTGGGTCTATATGAATTCTCTCTGGCTTTATATCATATTTTTGCGCCTCTTCTACTAAATCTCTGGCTATATTCACCTTGGTTTTCACATCAGATGGAATACCCTTATTGTCACAGGTAAGTGCAATTACCTGCCATTCCGTACCTTTAATCATAGGATATATAATGCTGCATTTATCACCCTCTTTTGACACAGAATTTATTATCCCAGGTTTTTTAGCATATTTAAAAGCAGCTTCAATGGTCCTGGGATTAGGACTATCTATAGATAGAGGTTTATCTACGGCATCTTGAACAATATCCATAAGCCACTTTAATGTTTCAAGTTCCACTTCAGGAGCAGTACTTGCACATACATCAATGTAATCTGCCCCAGCTTCCGCCTGTTTAACTGCCCTATTTCTGATAAATTCTTCATCTTTGTTTTCTATAGCTTTTTTTACGCTTGGAATTGTTCCATTGATCTTTTCTCCAATAATAATCACTTGAAATCCCCCATTCCTAGTTTCTAGTAAACCTCAACTTGTATATACTTGTTATATATTACTTAAATTATATACTTGATATTCTGTTTTGTCAACGATTTCATCAATATATGAAAATTTTATTCAGAGCAATAAAGTAATGATAAAATCTCTAATTTCCATATCATAACTTTCAAGAACTGGTTTCATGTAGATTTCTTCCCTCTCCTGAATTGGATAACCTACTTTCTCACACATTCTCTTATATTCTTCCCAATCTTGCAAATATTTGCTGTTCATTTTCTCTCCTCCTCTATTTCTCAATATACACCATAGGTATGGTATGTCTCTAAAACAGCATGCAAATTATCAATGTTTACACTATTGACAGTAATAATATTTTTATCAAAATCAAAAAAATATTTTCCTCCCGGTGCAAGAATATCAATGAGTTCTTTTGCCTTGTCAACACACTGTTGTTTCGTACCGGTCTGCAATAGTCCTAGAGGATAAAGTCCTGTAATAATATGACGTTCTCCTAATTTCTTCTTTATTTCTTTTGGATCTCCGTATTCAAAACGTAAAATCGTATTTTCCGGTAAATCATAAAGTGAATCAAGAAATCTAGACCAATCTTGTTCAAGAAAAAGATAAGATTTTCCACCCGCTGCAGCAATTCCATCTATGGTACGTTTAAAAGTTGGATAAAAAATTTTTTCATAATCCCTTGTACGCATATAAGGCGGCATATGTAATGGAATAAAAGTATAATTATAAATTGACGGATGTGCTGGTATACCTCGTTTCAACATAATATCACAAACTGCTTCACAGGCCTCAGTAAGCTGTTTAGGTTTCCTACGTATATCCAGGCTGATTTCTTTAAATCCTCGAAGCTGATCGGCAATAAAGTCCATTGGAACTGCAGTCATAGCATAAGACTGCAACGGAGCCTGATATTTTCCATATTCCCTTTCAAGATCGGGAATAATCACACCATTTAAGAATCCCACCGTATCACAATGAGCTTTATAAGCCTTTGCCATTACTAAAGATCGACTGATTGGATTTGTGTCAAGTGCCGAATATATTCTTGGAAGAATAGTTTCTAAAATGAAATCCATAGGTGACTTTATAAAAGCTTCATATTCGTCAGAATGCATAGCTGATATTTCTGGATGCTGCAAAAAACCATTGGATCCCATTACAAAATTTTTAGCACCTAACATTTGATAAAATACTGGAAACCGCACGGCATCACGTATTGGAAATATATCTGAATAAAAATCATCAGCAACTTTTCTAAATGCATCTTCCAGCAGCCCTGGATTCCACTGTGCTTTCAAAATATCAAGCCCCGCATATTGAATCGCAAATTCTACTGTCACCCAAGCTGCAATAGGTACTCTTTTGGGAATTTTTCCTTCATACAAATTATGAAAAATCTCCTGTCTTTCTTGCTGTAGTTCCCCGCTGCATTTCCCCATATTATAACCTCCCCTTATAAATAAATAATATCAAACAAATATCAATTAATAACCCCCGAAATTACAAATAGTCATGTATATACAGGTTATCTATATGTTATCTCAATTATATGTGTATTTTCTTACTTTGTCAACGATTTTATTGTAATATTTTAAATGTTCAGAATAATATAAAACGCATCAAGATCTCTTATGAAAAAGCGATATTTGATGCGATCTATTGAAAAATATGTAAAATTACCTTTTATTTTTCTTATTATTCTTTTTATGATTAACTCTATTTGGCTTGGCTTTAGGTTTTATCTTTATATCTTTTGCATTCTTTTTACCAGTATTGTATATAGCTCCGCTTTTTAGATCTATAAACCACAGGAAAAAAATTAAAAATGCAGCAGAAAACACATACTGCCATACCGTCCCATTTAAATTATATCTAAAATAAGCTGCTACAACTGGTGGTAAAATAAACGATGCTATAGATAAGGCTAGAATCAACCATCTATTAGGGTGAAATTTATATAACACATGAGATTTTAAAAAATTATACACTACTAAAAATATTACTGCAATAAACAATATCTGTATTACTACATTTAACCATAAAGGCATTTTATTACCTCCCTTAAATTTTTCTGTCCTTTATATTATCATATACTTTACAGTTTATATCAATACCCTTTGATAATAAATAAAGTTCAAAGTGCAAACTTAGACAATTCCCAGTTCACAATGCACAATTTATGAAGATTTTCGGTTAAACCCAAAAATCCGCCAAATTTGACAATTGAACTCTGAACCATGATATTTGAATGAAGTTTGAACTCTGAACTTTAATATTTTATATAACAGCCACTTTATTTAAAATAAGTAAGTTTCCCCAGGTTTCCTTGTAAACACAGTGACATCATCAATTTCCTTCTGCTGACATACAAATCTAGTCATTCTCTCTACTCCAAAACCAGCTCCTGCAGTTTTAGGTATTTTACCCTCTTTTGCAAGTTCAATATAATTTCTAAAAGCATTTTCATCTACACCAAGTTCTCTCATTCTAGTAAGTATTCTATCATACTTGTACTCTCTTTCTCCTCCGCTCAGACCTTCTATATATCCATAAGGCCATATCAGATCATAGTTTCTATAAGTACCCGGCTTTTCCAGATCCTCAGCATCATAAAATTCTCTCTTGTGATTTATGAGCCAGAATGGTTGAGTTGCCTTTTTTGAAGCTATCTCTTCGAAATCATCTCCATATTTTGCTTTAAGTTCCTGAGTAGTATATCTCTTGAACGGTATAGTTACATCTAGATGTGATGTTCCAATTCCCAAAGTTTTGAATTCATCTGCACATTCTTTCTTTATATAATCAAATACATATTTGACAAGTCCCTCCTGAAATTCAAATACATCATCCATACTTGCTCCCTTGAATTCAAAATCAACCTGAGTAAATTCAAATAAATGTCTCTTATCTCCTTCCTCTTCCTGCTCAAGCCTTACATTAGGAGATACTATATATATTTTATCAAGATATGGGCTGGATAACATTATCTGTTTATGAAATATCATCGATTTCGTTATATTAAATTTTTGTCCCTCATATTTTAATTCACAATCCTCTACATCATGATTTAATGTATCCGTAATAGGTGCTATCATTATAGGCATGATCCTAGTCACACCTTTTTTATACATATATTCATCGGATGCTCTCAATATAGCCTGCTGCACATGAAGTATATGAGGCAGTTCTTTTCTCGATATTTTCTGTAATGCCTTGTCCAAAAGCTTTAACTCCTTTTTTCTTTCATCCTTTAATACATACGTCTTCATTACATACGTCCCCCTTTGATAGTTATATAAATTTACTACTCATTTACTTTTTTATGTTCTTCATTAACAATATAATAATACTTTTTTAAGTATCTTGCAATATTAATAATAGAATTTGTATTTTGTTATCAATATAATAT
>NZ_FXYI02000139.1:0-9525 GCF_900184915.1 Clostridium sp. HV4-5-A1G
TAGTAAAATATATACCATTAAATATAATATACTATATTTGTTAATAAAAGAAGTGTAAAATTATAAACAAAATATAAAATTTACATATAAAGATAGAACTGCACTTAAACAAGCAGCAGTTCTATCTACTCATTACATTCATCTAACAGCAGAGGAAAGCATCTCTACAGCTTTAATAATTTCCGTATTTTTTCTGATCAATTTCATAAAATTATATCTTGACCTATCGTAATTTTCAAAAGTTTTCAATGCTTGTTCTCTGTCATTATATACTTTCCAATATCCACAGCATATACATTTTTTATCCTTCCCATATATAAAATCTTTTACATCTGGGAGGGGTATTCCCAGAAAAATACCCATCTCATGTGGACAAAAATTGCACTTATATCTTTCCCTCAACAAATTCAACAAATCCATTAAACACATATCTTTAGAATATCCAAATTCACTTAAAAATTCTATATTATCCTGGCAAGACAAAATTCTGTACAAAAATGTTTCATTGTAAAACAAAAGTAACAATGAGCTGTTATTACTAAAAATTTCAAAGACCTTTAAATTTATATCTTTTATATATTCTTCTCCATATTTACACCAAAGATCATACATGTTTTTATATTTATTAGAAATATTTATTATAGAAGCAGGCTTATACCCTGATATGGTAGGAGATATACTATAAGTGATAAGTGTCATCATGTATTTTTTTTCATCTTCCTCACAAACAAGATCTGTAAAACTGTTATCATTCATTTAATATTTGCCTTCCAAAATTTTTGCAATCCTCTTTTATTTCTCCTTCCGGCGCTTCCTGTACAATAAATCCTTCATTCAATAGATTTGCACCATAATCTTCCATTCTTTTAGCCCAATTCCTCATCCACTCTCCGTCTCCCCAACCGTAAGATCCAAAGAGCCCTACTTTTTTACCCGACACACAAGAAGAGATGGATTCAACAAAAGGATCCATTTCTTCCTCTTCAATTACTTCAACTCCCATGGCAGGAGATCCAAGTAAAACTATATCTGCACTTTTTACATCATCTGGAGAAGCTTCAGAAACATTTAACACATTGACTTCCGCCCCTCTTTCTTTTACACCTTCCGCTATTAAATTGGCCATGGATTCTGTATTACCCGTTCCGCTCCAATAAATAATGTTTACTTTACTCATTTTGGTCACCTCATATAAATAATAATGATAATCATTTTCATTTATATAATATAATTATTCCTCTGAGTTGTCAATAGATTAATTTAAGATAAGAGTCAGATCTGAACTGACCCTTATCTTAAATTTATGTTGTAAAAGCTGTAATCCGTGCTACTGCACCTAGGATATTTTGTTCTGTCCCATACATGACTTTGAGCCATTTCATTGTCTGTTACATTAAAATAAGAATGAGAAATCAAGTGGGATCCGTCATTCGTAACGGGATCATCCCAGGTAGAATCCAATTGATAATATTTACCCTGTATTTTCACTATATTCCAGGCATGATCTACCCATCCATTCCCGCCATTTGCCCTTCCTATGACCATTTTACACTCTATTCCAGCTGCCGTAAGAAGCCTATCCATTGCATCCGCATAACCTTCACAAACGCCAATACCATTCATCAAAATTCCATAAGCCGTATAGGAATCATTGGGAATATCATCACTTCTATCATAATCTGCATTATTGACTATATAATCATGAAGTGCAAGTTCTTTTTGATAATCTTTCATATCTGGGTTTGTAACCTTCTTTATTATTTCAGTTGTCTTATTTTGGAGTTCACTTTCCTTTTTTATAAGATTCTGTTTAGTATCGGTGTATTTAAAATAAATACTCATTTTTGCAGGATTGCTTCCTTGAATGTTGGCTTCTGCACTTAAATACCAATCACGCAAATTGGGATTATTATCGAGCACAGTATCTATTACATTTAAATCATATGTGTCCTTATCATAATTACTTATGTTTAATATCAATGTATTTTTATAATCTGAGAGGGCATCTTTTAACGCATTATAATATTGATCATAATTTTGTACCGAAATTCCATCTCCAGAGTTATCTTTATCTATTGTAAAATCGTATTTTACTGCTTGTCCTAATTGTCTTCCATCGGTGGATTTCAACGTGTTATCTATTTCCAGGACATAGCTTTCGCCGGGGATATATAAACTCCGGGGAGAAATTCTTATTGAATTAGGTGCTGAATTTACAATGTCAATCCCCATGGACTGATTATTATCCAATTCATATACTTTAATAGAATTCTCAGCTGAATTCAAATCTACATTTCCATTAAAAGTCACAGTCCACGTCTTGTTTTTATCCACACTGGCTAAGACTCCATCATTCCAAACTTTATAATTTTCCGCTGCATAACAATTGTTCCCAAAAAATAATAGTAAGAATACTATCAAGATTAATAAACTTTTATATAATTTTTTTAGCATAATATCTCTCCACAAAATTATTATTTTACAATTTCATATACTAGATAATAGGTTTCATTCATCTGTATTCAGATCTTTCAATTTTCCTTTTCTTATCATACCATATAAGCACCTCCCATCAAACACTAATAATCTAAGTATATATTCACTTCCAGAATTATTCAAATAACACTGTCAGTACTCAGGGTTAAAAATCGCCTGATTCAGCAGTTTTTTTTACTGAGTTCCAGTATTTTTTAATACTATCTTCATATTTGTTATTTTGAGTAATATAATACTTCTTTCCTTTTAATTTCCTTGGCATATACTCCTGCTTTACATAATTATTGTGGTAGTCATGTGGATACTTGTATCCCTTAACCCCCAATTTGCTGGCTCCACCGTAATGGGCATCTTTTAGATGATCCGGAACATCACCTGTATTAGTATGCCTTAGATCTTCCACAGCAGAATTTATGGCCAGATACGCACTGTTTGATTTGGGCAGAGTAGCCAGATATATGACAAGTTCAGAAAGTATTATTCTGGCTTCAGGAAATCCCACTTTCAAAGCCAGCTCCAATCCTGAATTAACCACCGAAAGTGCATTGGGGCAGGCCAGTCCAATATCTTCTGCAGTAATTACCGCTAATCTCCGGGTTACAGCCAATATATTACCGCCTTCTATGAGTCTGACCAGATAATGAACGGATGCATCCGGATCGCTTCCCCGGATACTTTTTTGCAGCGCACTCAAAACATTGTAGAATTCATCGCCGCTGGAATCGGCTCTCATAGATGATTGCCCCAGGCCCTCAACACATTCCACCGATACTTCCTTCTCCTCTCCCATCTGGGAATTAACTGCCAGCTCCAATATATTATAGGCCTTTCTATAATCTCCCTGAGAAATTTCAGCTATATATCTAAGGGCATCACGTGAATATTTAATTTTCATATTTTCTCCAATTAATTTATCCAATGCCCTTTTAAGTCCGGTCATTACCTCATCAGCAGTCAAAGATAAAAATCTGAATATATTGCATCTGCTCAAAACAGCTTTATGTATAGCAAAATACGGATTTTCAGTTGTGCTTGCTATTAAAGTCACCTTACCGTTTTCAATAAATTCCAGCAGAGCCTGCTGTTGTTTCTTGTTAAAATACTGGAGCTCATCTATGTAGATGACAACTCCCTTGTAATTAAGCAAATTGTCCAGATTAGATGTAATATTCTGTACATCCTTCAAGGATGCCGTTGTGGCATTGAGTTTATAGAATCTTTTATCCATATAATTGGCCATAATACCAGCCAGTGTCGTCTTGCCGGTTCCCGGAGGGCCGTATAATACACAATTTGGTATCATCTTTTTAATTATCAAATTGTATAGAGGTTTTCCCTTTCCCAATATCTGATTTTGTCCAATAAAATCCTCCAGTGAAACCGGCCTCATCAATTCCGCTAATGGTTTCATCACTTCACCCCTTACAATATTAGAACATTTAATGATTTTTATTATATACTTGTGAAGTTAAAATTCAATAGAAGACAATTTCTCTACAAAAAAACAGTGAAAAGTTTCCATTATACTTTTCACTGCACTGTATCAATACGATAATTATTCAATATTTTTAACTCAAGGCTCCCATTTTTTTTCGGAGATCTTTATAATTTTCCTTCAGCTGTTCCTCAGCCCTGTCCTGATCCTTTATGGACTCAACTTTTACCGCACAGTATTTATACTCAGGAGTTTTTGATATTGGATCAAGATTATTCACAGTAAGTTCATTACAGGCACCTATCCACCACTGATAAGTCATATAGGTAGATCCCCTCATTACCCTGTCTGTTATATAGGCCCTGCTTATCACTGAGCCCCTTCTAGAAGACACCCTGACCAGCTGCCCATCTTTTATGTTAAGTTTTCCCGCATCTTCAGGACTCATCTGTATCCTTCCCGGCTCATCTTCAAGCTGCTGAAGGGCACGGCAATTTCCTGTCATGGTCCTAACCGAATAATGTCCTATTTCCCTTACAGTACACAAGCTAAGAGGATATTCACTGCCAGGTGATTCCTCAGTAGGTCTCCATTCTGAAGCAAACAGGATTCCTTTTTTGCTTGGAGTGCTGAATTCATTATTTTCATACAGGTAGGAAGTGCCGGGATGATCCTCCGAAGGACAAGGCCATAAAACACCTTCCAAGCTTTCAACTTTCTTATAAGTTGCACCTGCAAATTTAGGGCAAAGTCCTCTCATCTCGTCCCATATTTCCTTTGTATTATCATAATGCATTTCATATCACATAGCCGAGGCAAGTTCGCAAATTATCTGCCAGTCAGGCTTAATATCCCCTATAGGTTCAACTGCCTTGTTGAATTTTTGAAATCCCCTGTCTGCTGACGTATATACACCCTCATGTTCCCCCCAGGAAGTTGCCGGCAGTATTACATCTGCATATAAAGTTGTCTTATTCATGAATATATCCTGAAGCACCACAAATTCAAGTTCATTCAAAGCCTTTTTAAGTTCATTGGAATTTGGATCACTTTGAACTGAATCCTCTCCCATTATATAATATGCTTTTAACTTATGCTCTTTAAGCACCAATTCAGGTACCTCAGTCAAGTGATATCCTATTTTGTCCGGAAGTCTTTCAACTCCCCAGGCTTTTTCAAACTTATTCCTTACACTTTCATCCGTTACACTTTGATATCCTGGAAAGACATTGGGAAGTGCACCCATATCGCAGGCGCCCTGAACATTGTTCTGTCCTCTGACAGGCCCTATTCCCACACTTGGCCTTCCATAATTTCCTGTAAGAAGGGCAAGTGAAGCCAGTCCCTTTACCACATCTACAGCTTGCCCGAACTGACATACTCCCATACCATAAAGTATCATTGGACTTTTAGCAGCTGCATACATTTCCATGGCTTTTCTTATCTTCTGCGCAGGTACTTTGGATATTTTTTCCACATATTCAGGTGTATATTTTGCAAGTATTCTGCTGTATTCCTCAAAGCCTTCAGTATATTTCTCCACATAATTCCTATCATACAATCCTTCGTTTACAAGGACATTTGCAAAACCATTTACAAGGGCCATATTGGTGCCGCCTTTTATTGGAAGCCACAGGTCTGAAATTCTGGCACTTTCAGTTATTCTGGGATCAACCACTACTATCTTTGCACCTTTTTCCCTGGCTTTCACTATTCTTCTGGCAACTATAGGATGAGATTCTGCAGGATTATACCCAAAAACAAAAATCAGATCCGCATTATCAATTTCAGGAATGCTATTGGACATAGCTCCGTTGCCCAGCACCTTGGCAAGTCCAGCCACAGAGGGTCCATGACAGACCCTGGCACAATTATCCACATTATTCGTCCCAACAACAGCCCTCATGAATTTCTGCATAATATAATTTGCCTCATTCCCAGGTCCTCTCGAACATCCTGTACCCATTATAAAATCAGCTCCATACTTATTCTTTATTTTCATAAGTCTATCAGCTGTATATTTTATAGCTTCTTCCCAGGTCACTTCATTAAATTCAAGAATATTATAGGTAGTTTAAATGCTTTAACAATTTGACAGCAATTTTCACAAAAGTTATACTGAATTTAAAATATTTTGTAATATAACATGGAGGATTAACATGAAAAATACTGTATTTTTAAATTCAAGCAAAATCAATTTTGATGGAAAAATTAATTTCTCAGTATTAGATGAATTTACTAAAGTTGCATTGTATGACAGCAGCAGTGAAGACCAAATTCTAGAAAGAGTTAAAGACCAAAATATTGTAGTAACCAAGGAACTCCCTTTAAGTGGCAATTTGATATGTAAATTTCCCTCTTCTGTAAAACTTATCTGTGAAGCTGGAACAGGGTACAACAATATAGACATAGAAGCTGCCCGTAAAAAAAATATTATGGTTTGCAACGTACCCGGCTACAGTACAGATGCAGTGGCACAACTTGCCATCACCTTTATATTGAGCTTATGTTCATCTATTACCCTGCAGCAGACAATGTTGAAAGAAGGGAACTTCAGCAATTTCACCAAAGATCTCCAGGTACCGCATGTTGAAATAAAAGATAAGACTCTGGGCATAATTGGAGCTGGTGCCATAGGACAACGCGTTATAAAGACAGCTCTGGCTCTGGATATGAAAGTTCTGGTCTATAACAGAAGTATAAAACCAATTTCCAACGTAAAATTTGTATCTTTAGAAGAACTCCTGGCTAAAAGTGACTTCGTATCCATTCACTGTCCTCTTACAGAGGATACAAAGCATCTCATTGACAGGGATAAATTTAAACTCATGAAATCCACTTCGTTTATTATAAACACTGCAAGAGGAGCCATAATAAATGAAAAGGATTTAATAGAAGCCTTACAGATGGGAATAATTGCAGGTGCAGCTTTAGATGTTCAGGAAAAGGAACCTTTTGACGTAAGCAATCCTCTATTTTCTATGAAAAACGTCATATTAACTCCCCATATAGGCTGCAAATGTATTGAAACAAGACAGAGACTTGTAGAACTCTTAGGTAATAACATCAAGGCCTTCATAAATAATAGCCCGATAAATTCAGTGAACAGCTAAAAACTGTTCACTAAATTTAATTTTCTTCTAATGGTGGTGTTATTATGATAACAGAAATTTCATTTGTATGCCCTAGAAAGTTTCATAATTTACCCATTTTTCTAGAGGTTTACGTTCAGTACTATGTCTGTTCGGTGACGCAGGCTGACCTTTTGCATAACCTATACCTATGATGCTCACTGGATCCACATTTTCTGGAATGTTGAATTCGCTTTTAACTGCCTTGGGATCTAGATAACCTATCCATATAGTACCTAATCCCAGTTCTTCTGCCTCAAGTACCATATGAGTGGCCACTATACCTGCATCTATATCTCCAATATCCTTCTTGTCAAAAGGTCTTTTCCATGACTCACTGCGATCCACACATACAATTACAGCCAATGGAGCCCCATATACATTTGCTCCCTTTTTGAGCTTCTCAAGCCCCTCTTCAGTTTTTACTACAATAAGTCTCTGAGGTTGATTGTTGCAGGCTGTAGGTGCCACTTTAGCCGCCTCTAATATCCTGGAAAGTTTATCATCTTCTACTTTTTTACTTTCATACTCTCGAACAGAATAACGTTTTTTGCTGAGCTCTAAAAAATCCACTTAAACCACTCCCTATAATACAATATAATACTATATATTATATTCCTAAATTATGTATTTTCCAATATTAACAACAGTTGAAGTTGTAAACTATATTCTATATAATAAGTATTATTCCAATAATCAGTACGGTTTTTCTAAAATCCAACTCTTACTTGGCATTTAAATACCAAAAATAATTATATAAGGTGGTATAAAAATGGACTCATTAAAAAGAAGAATTTTGAAAGATGGACTTGTAATTGATAAAAATATTTTAAAAGTAGATTCCTTTCTAAATCATCAGGTGGACTTAAATTTGATGTACGAAATAGGCACTTATTTTAAAAATTATTTTAAAGAAGCCAAGCCCACAAAAATATTTACAGTTGAGAGTTCCGGAATTGCTCCAGCATCCATGACAGCACTTCAAATGGGACTCCCTATGGTGATATTAAAAAAGGAAACTTCAAAAATTTTAAGCGACAATATATATCAAACCGTCATACACTCTTTTACTAAATCCATAGATTACAACTTAACTCTGTCCAAAAAATACATTACTGCAAAAGATAGAATTTTAATCATAGATGATTTTTTAGCAAAAGGAGAAGCTGCCTCAGGAGCTATACGTCTGATTGAATCTGCCGGGGCTGAAGTTTCAGGCATAGGCATAGTTATCGAAAAATCCTTTCAGCCGGGAAGAAAATTGCTGGAATCAAAAGGGTATAGAGTCTATTCTCTAGCCAGAATCAGCAGCCTGGAACAGGGATGTATAAAATTTTGTTCGGATAAAGATCCATCAGCTAAATGAAGCTGATGGATCTTCCAAACCCTATGATGAAATTTAATTATAATTGACAGAATCAATTTTTTCTTTTGCCTTTAATAACAATTCAATTGCCAATTTATTTTTCTTCTCAGTAGCTCGAAAAGTCGGGATACTTATACTAATAGCTCCTATGACTTTCCCCTTTGAAGCTAGAGGAACCGCATAACATCGTAAAAATTTTGTCACTTCTTCAACCTCTAACGACACATTAGTTTGTCTAATCTTTTCTAATTGTGCTTCTAGGACATTAAAATCCGTTATAGTGTTTTTTGTAACAGCTTTTAAACCATCAGGATAAAGTGATTTTATTTTTTCAATCTTATACCCACTCAATAGAGCTTTTCCTAGAGCTGTACAATACGCTGGCAGTCGTTTCCCTACATGGGAAATAAGACGAATATCCATATCTTTTACAGGATCCTCTTTTAATACATATAATACATCGCTTCCGTCGAGAACTCCCATCTGACAGGTTTCATCAATATCAGCTACAATGTTTTTCATTATTTTTTGTATGAAATCTATCATATGTTTATTTTGCGAATAAGATGCCCCAATACAAAAAGCAGAAATTCCCATTGAATATTTTAGAGAATTTTTTTCAAGATAAACAAAGTTACGTTCCAGCATTGTCTGCATAATAGGATAAAGAGTACTTTTAGGTATACTAATTGCTTCAGAAATCTCCGTTAAAGTTAACCCCTTAGGGGTAATTGACAAAAGATTCAATATATTCAAGACTCTTTCTGTTGGTTTATGTGTCATATTCATACCCACCATTCTAATTTTCACAAAAATTATTATATACAGAATTAATTATATATATTTTGACAGTAATATTCAATAATCCACTCTCTTACAAAGTTACTTTTATAAAAAACAGAACCACCAATGGGCTTTCTTCCAAAAAGCCCATTGGCGGTCAAACAACCTCAATGCCTACTGCAAATTAACCTACCATATATCTACAGGTTCGCCCTTTTCAAATTCAATCTCTTTAGGGCCAGTTAAAATTTCAAGCTTGGGATTTTTTTCAACTTCGGGCAGCAGAGGTTCGCTTACCAATATTTTCCCCAGCT
>NZ_FXYI02000140.1:0-9451 GCF_900184915.1 Clostridium sp. HV4-5-A1G
GTCTTAGAATATTGACAAAGTAAGTATATTATTATAATATTTAATTAACTAGTTAATCAAATATTTAATAAAATTTAGTTCCCGTTTTAGCGTGGATTTCTATAAGTTCATAAATGAATTTAAAATTAGGAGGGTAATTATGTCTGAAATTAAAAATTTAATTCAAAAACTGGGAAATTTGAATTATGAAAAAATGTACAATAATGATTTTTTCCTAACATGGGAGAAAACAGATGAAGAACTTAAAGCCGTGTTTACAGTGGCCGATATTCTTCGCGAAATGAGACAAAATAATATTTCCACAAAGATTTTTAAAAGTGGACTTGGTATTTCAGTATTTAGAGACAATTCCACAAGAACAAGGTTTAGTTTTGCCAGTGCCTGTAATTTACTTGGACTTGAAGTACAGGATTTAGATGAATCTAAATCTCAAATTGCACATGGTGAAACCGTACGTGAGACGGCAAATATGATTTCTTTTATGGCTGAAGTTATAGGAATAAGAGATGACATGTTCATAGGTAAAGGCAACAAATACATGCATGATGTAGCTGATGCGGTTAAACAAGGCTATGAAGACGGCGTATTGCAGCAGCGTCCATCTCTTGTAAATCTTCAGTGCGATATAGATCACCCAACTCAGTGTATGGCAGATTTATTGCATATGATACATTATTTTGGTGGCATAGAAAATCTTAAGGGTAAAAAAATAGCAATGACATGGGCGTATTCACCTTCTTACGGGAAACCCTTGTCAGTTCCGCAGGGAATCATAGGATTAATGACAAGAATGGGTATGGAAGTTTCTCTGGCTCATCCAGAAGGATATGATCTAATGCCGGAAGTAGAACAGGTTGCTGCGAGAAATGCAGAACTGAGTGGTGGTAAATTTGTTAAAACTAATTCAATGACAGAAGCATTTAAGAATGCTGATGTTGTTTACCCTAAGAGTTGGGCATCCTTTGCTGCTATGAAAAAAAGAACCAACTTATATGGAGAAGGTAAATTTGATGAGATAAAAGTTCTTGAAAATGAACTATTGGCAGAAAATGCTAAACACAAAGAGTGGGAATGCACTGAAGATATGATGAAACTCACCAAGAGTGGAAAAGCTCTTTATATGCACTGCCTTCCAGCAGATATAAGCGGTGTGAGCTGTAAAGAAGGAGAAGTAGCGGCTTCGGTATTTGATCGCTATCGTGATCCACTATATAAACAAGCTGGATATAAGCCATATATTATTGCAGCAATGATAATGCTCAGTAAGGTTAGAAATCCAATTGAGGTACTTAATAAGCTTTTGAATTCAAATGTACCTAGATTTTTAGGAAAGTAAAGAACAGATTACATTAAAGAGTGACTCAAATTTATTTTGAGACACTCAATTCATATAATGTCAAAATAATCTATGAGATGTTATTGAAAATTTATTTTGTTTGGAGGGAGAATGAAAAATGAGTGATAGAATGTGCCCCATTTCTTTTGAAAAAATGATTAATTGGATCATTACAGAATTAAATGAAAATGGCACTATATTCGGAATTCATAAAGGCAAATTTTATAAAAATAAAGAACACAAATCTGCTGTAATATTTAATGAAAAATTATCTTCACCTTTGGGACCGGCAGCAGGTCCTAATTCTCAACTTGCTCAAAATATTATAGCGGCATATTTGACAGGAAGCCGTTTTATTGAACTAAAAACAGTACAAGTTATAGATGGAGAGGATTTGCCTGTAGCAAAACCATGTATTCATGCTCAGGACGAAGGTTACAATGTTGAATGGTCTACTGAATTGAAGGTTCAGGAAGCTTTTAATGAATATATAAAGGCGTGGTTTTTACTTCATGTTCTAATGAAAGAGCTTGATTTAAGTGAAAAAAGGGATTTTATGTTCAATATGAGTGTGGGTTATGATCTAAAAGGCATAAAGTCTCCTAAAATAGATGCCTATATCGAGGGAATGAGAAATGCTGTCAATACGGAAATATGGAAAGAATGTAAACAAGTACTTTCTTTAAATATGAATTTATTTAAGAAATTTAGCGAAAAAGATTTAGATAATATAGATTCTACTATATGTTCTTCTATTACATTGTCTACTTTACATGGATGTCCCCCTGAAGAAATAGAAAAGATTTCGAATTATCTTCTTGAGGAAAAGCATTTAAATACATTTATAAAGATGAACCCTACTTTGTTGGGAGAGAAATTTGTCAAAAATACCTTTGATAAAATGGGTTATGATTATATAGAATTAAATTCAAGCAGTTTTACAAAAGATCTGCAATATGCCGATGGAATAGCTATGTTGGGGCGATTGAAGGATAAGGCATCAAAATTGAATCTGGAAATAGGAGTAAAATTAACCAATACACTGCCAGTTAAAATAGTAAATGACGAACTTCCAGGTGAAGAAATGTATATGTCCGGGAGAGCTCTCTTTCCACTTACGATAACTCTGGCAAGCAGATTGTCTAAAGAATTTAATGGGGATTTGCAGATATCTTATTCGGGAGGAGTTGATTTCTTCAATGTAGATAAAATTTTAGCTGTAGGTATACAACCGATTACATTTGCTACAACTATTTTAAAACCAGGTGGATACGAGAGAATAACCCAGATGGCAAAAAAAGTGGAAGGACAGCTTAAAGGAAGCATTTCCTGTATTAATGTGATTCAATTGGAGGAACTTGCGAAACATTCATTAAAGGACAAACATCATCTCAAAGAATTGAGAACGGTGGACAGCAGAAAGATTTCTAAAGAACTTCCAATTTATGATTGTGCCATAGCGCCTTGCAGTATAGGATGTCCTATAAATCAGCAAATTCCTGAATATGTGAATTTGGTAGGAAAGAAAAAGTATGACGAAGCTTTTTCCATAATTGCAAAAGACAATACATCTCCAGCAATTACAGGTACAATTTGCAATCATAATTGTCAGTATAAATGTACAAGGCTTGATTATGACGAGTCTGTGCTCATTAGGAATATGAAGAAAATAGCAGTGATAAATTCTCAAGATAGGTATGTGGAGAATATCAAACCGGTAGAATTGAAGAGTAATAAAAAGGTGGCAGTTATAGGTGCAGGTCCGGCAGGACTTTCAGCAGCTGCATTTCTCAGAAGAAATGGCATTGATGTAACGGTAATGGATAAAAGGGAAAAGCCTTATGGTATAGTAGAATATGTAATTCCGGAATTCAGAATTTCTTCAGATATGATTAGGAAGGATTTTGAATTGGTTAAAAAGCATGGAGTAAAATTTAAATTTGGTATAGACGGAGTTTTTGATATAAATAGATTGAAGAAAGAATACGATTATATAGTGATTGCAACAGGTGCATGGAAGCCTGGGAAGATATCACTAGAGGAAGGAAAGGAGAAAGTAGTTGATGCCCTGGCATTTCTGGAAAAATTCAAATCAGAAAAAGAAAGCATAAGATTAGGAAAGCATGTTTGCGTTATCGGAGGCGGCGATGTCGCAATGGACTCTGCTAGAGCTGCCAAGAGAGTATATGGCGTTGAGAATGTATCCATAGTTTATAGAAGAACGAGAAAATACATGCCAGCTACACTGGAAGAATTGAAATTGGCCAGCTCAGAAGGCATTCTGTTTAAAGAACTCCTCTCACCTAAAGCTGTGAGAAAAGGTGAACTTGTCTGTGATGTAATGAAATTGGGCTCAAAGGACAGCTCGGGTAGGAGGAGACCCGAGGTAACAGGGGAAATTAAAAAACTACCGGCGGATACAGTTATTTTTGCAGTGGGAGAACAAATAGATACGGACCTATTGTCCAGTAATGGAGTAAAATTGAATGACAGAGGATTTCCTGAGATAAATGATTTTTGTGAAACCAGTATCCCAAAAGTATATGTGGCAGGAGATGTTAAAAAAGGACCATCTACTATTGTAAGTGCTATAGCGGATGGAAAGATAATAGCTAAAAATATATTGACAAGGGAAAACCTAAATAATGATTTTGCAGATAAAAATATTTCCTTAGATATAAAAGAATTATATAACAAAAAGGGAATACTTAGAGATCCTGTCTGCGAAGAATATGAATCGGAAAGATGTCTTGCTTGCAGCCATATTTGTGAATTATGTGTTGATGTGTGTCCGAACAGGGCCAATGTACTGATCAAAGTTGAAGAAAATTTCGAGTCCAAACATCAGATTTTACATGTAGATGGAATGTGTAATGAGTGTGGAAATTGTGGTATCTTCTGCCCTTACGATGGTAACCCTTACAAAGATAAAGTGACTCTTTTCTGGTCAGTGAGAGATTTTGAAAATAGTACAAATAAGGGCTTTGTCATATTGGATAGGGAAAAGTCTCTATTTAAAGTTAGAAAAGAAAATGGACAGGTTACCGATTATATACTTGGGGATAAGAATGTTGTTTCAAAGGAGATGGAATCCATAATTAATACCTGCATGAAGAAATATAATTATATGTTAAAATAATTTATAGGTTAGGAGGAAGGATAAATGTATCTTGTTGGAAATGGCAAGGTTATTACTAGAGATGAAATCAGACCCATTATAGATAATGGTTGTATTGCAATTGATGGGAACAAAATTATGGAGGTTGGAACCACAGAGAATTTGAGGACAAAATACGATGATGCCAGATTTATAAATGCAAAAAATAGGCTCATTATGCCGGGATTTATAAATACTCATATGCATTATTACAGTACTTTTGCTAGAGGCATGGCCAATGACAGCCCACCTGCTAAGAATTTAGTTGATATACTTACAGGGCTATGGTGGAGACTGGATAGGACTCTCACACTGGAAGATGTGTATTACAGTGCCATAGTTCCCATGATAGATGAAGTAAAAAATGGAGTGACAACGGTTTTTGATCATCATGCCAGTGCACATGCAGTTAGAGGAAGTTTGTTTAAAATTGCTGAAGCTGCGGAGAAGATAGGGATTAGAAGTAATTTGTGCTATGAAACTTCTGATAGAGATGGAGAAAAGATAGCTGATGAAGGTATTGCTGAGAATGTAGAGTTTATTAAGTATTGCAACCGTAAAAATGATGATATGCTAAAAGCTATGTTTGGACTTCACGCTTCCATGACAATATCGGATAAAACTTTAGAAAAATGTTTAAATGCTATTTCAGGTCTGAATACAGGATTTCATATTCACACTGGTGAAGGCGTTCAAGATATGATAGATTCAAAAGCTAAATATGGTAAGGGAATTGTAGAGAGATGGTATGATGCGGGGGTGCTTTGTGATAAGACTATTTTGGTGCATTGTATTCATGTGGCTGAGAAAGAACTTGATCTAATCAAAAAGAAGAATGCCATAGTAGTCCATAATCCGGAGTCCAATATGGGAAATGCAGTGGGAGCTTCTCCTGTACTTGAGATGTATAAAAAAGGAATATTACTTGGACTTGGAACGGATGGGTATACTACAGATATGATGGAATCCTATAAAGTCGGAAATCTTATTCATAAACATGTAAAAAAAGATTCAACAGTGGCGTATACGGAAATACCAAATATGTTGTTTGAAAACAACAGGAAGATAACTGAAAGATTTATCGATGGACAGGTAGGAATATTGAAAGAGGGAGCATTAGCTGATGTAATTGTAGTTGATTATAATCCACCTACTCCTATCAATAAAGATAATGTCAACAGCCATCTGCTGTTTGGTGTTAATGGGAAATGTGTAGATACAACTATTATAAATGGAAAAGTCATTATGGAAGACAGAGAACTTATTGATATTGATGAGGAAGGTATTATGGCAAAGAGCCGTGAACTTGCAAATAACCTTTGGAAGCGTTTCTAAAAATTGATTTTATAAAGATAAATTCCGGTAAGATAAATTTTTGCCGGAATTTATCTTTATGTTGAAATTAAATTCATTTTACTTTAAAATTTGGAGTATATGGAGTTATTGTTAAATGTCGAACTCATTTAATGTGTAACTTGTTAAGAGAAGAGAGGTTATTGATAATATGACAAAAGATATAAAAAAAAAGATACTAGATGCTGCTATGAAAGTGGTATCCAGGGAAAAAATAAGTGGAACACGTATGTATATGATAGCTGAAGAGGCTAAAATGAGCCAGGGTAATTTACATTATCATTTTGCCACTAAAAATGACATAATGACATCACTTTTAGATGAGGTACAAGAAAAATTTTCTGCTTTACGTAAAAATTATATTGATTTAAAAAATAAAGATGCTAAAGAGAATATTAAGGGTCTTTTTGATCAGAAAAAAGATGAAATTATGAATAGAAAAGAATTGGAATATATTCAATTTGACTACTGGGTCCAGGGAACAGTAAATGAAGAGATAAGAAAAAAATTTCAGAATACCTTTAACATATGGAGAAATAATGTAAATGAAATATTGGAAAAAGGTGAATCCATAGAAAAAGTGAATGATGAAATCAAAAATATGTTACCGTTTATAATGGTATCTTTAATGCTGGGTGGTTCATTACAATATCTTATAGATGAGGGGAAATTTGATCTGGATAAATATTTTAATGCAGCGGAAAAGCTCATATTTGATGAAATTTTTCAAAAGTAGAATTATTTATAATATATAATTTGGAAATGAGTGCGGGTTATCTTATGTGAATTTAAGCTCATTTCCATTTTTAAGCATTAATTTATCATAGGAAAAGAGGAATTTTAATTGACACTAGAAATTATAGTAGTTATGTTTATAACAGGTGCTATTTTAGGATTTGTAGGAGCGGGAGGTTCAGGATTCATAATATCAATTCTAACTGTAATATTCCATTATCCAATCCATACATCTCTTGGAACAGCCCTTGCAGCAATGATTTTCTCATCCATTTCGGGTTCTTTAAGCCACTATAAAGAGGGAAATGCCGTATTGAAAGTTGGGATTGCAGTTGGACTATTTGGTGCAATAGGAGCGTGGACTAGCTCTAATTTTTCATACTTCATACCGGCTGATAAATTGAAATGGATTACTTCTGGAATGTTGTACTTGTCAGCGGTGGTCTTGTGGATCCGTATGTTTATAGTTTCACGCAACTATGCAAATATAGATAAGTCTGGTGACTTACCTCATGGAGTGAAATTCTGGATATCATGCGGCAGCATAGGTTTGATTACTGGTGCTATTTCAGGTATGTGTGGTATAGGTTCTGCTTCCTTCATCCAAATTGGTTTAATGTTTATACTGGGAATGTCAATACGTGAATCTGCTGGAACTACCATGATGGTAATCGTTCCCATAGCTTTAGCTGGTGGAGCTGGATATTATCATTTGGGATATTTAAACATTCATTTGCTGATTGAAGTGGTAGCAGGTACAATGATGGGATCTTATATAGGTGCCAAACTTACAAGGCGGGTTCCTGTACCTATACTAAAAACTGCAATGATTTTAGTACCTATTACAGCAGGTACTTTACTTTTATTTTGATCAAGAGAGATTATGTATTTTTATCCGATTTACAATAATATAAAAAGAACTGCCTTAAAGTATTTTTAGGCAGTTCTTTAAATACATAGATTAGTTTATTTAATTTCAGTATTTTTTATATTCTGTGAATTATTACTGCTTTTGACGGCGCTTTCATGATGTCCGTGATTTAAAAAGGCGTTGAGAATTACAGCTGTTACAGTTGCTGTTACAATTCCACTACTGAATATGGAATTAAATATCTGAGGAGTATTTTTTAATAAATCTGGAACCATAGTTACTCCAAGACCTAATCCTATAGAACAGGCAACTATCAGCATGTTTGAATTTTTGTTGAAGTCTACGGAAGAAAGCATTTGAATACCTGCAACGGCAACCATTGCAAACATTATGATAGTTGCTCCTCCTATAACAGGCTGAGGAATAATAGTAGCTAAAGCGGCGAATTTCGGAATTAATCCAAGAGCAATGAGGATGATACCAGAAGCCACTACTACGAAACGACTTGTTACCCTGCTCAGAGCTAAAAGACCTAAATTCTGATTGAATGTAGTATAGGGGAATGAATTGAATATGCCACCTAAAAGTGAGGAAATACCCTCTGCTCTTATTCCACGAACAATATCCTTTTCACTTATATCCTTGTCACAGACCCTACCTATTCCAAGGTAGGTACCGGTGGATTCAATCATTACTGTAAGCATTACAAAACACATCATGATTATTGTACCTATGTTGAATTTAGGTATACCAAAACTGAATGGATGTACAAAGCTCAGCCATTTAGCGTTTGTGACTACAGAAAAGTCAACCATACCCATGAAGGATGCTACTATAGTACCAATCACAATACCATTTAAGATAGATATGGATTGAAAAAATCCCTTTAAGTATTTATTTGATAATAAAACTATAACGATTACAAATCCAGCTAATAAAAGATTTTTTATATTTCCAAAATCCTTTACACCACTGCCACCTCCAATACTGGTAGCGCCTACATTGATTAATGAAAGACCGATCATAGTTACGACAGTTCCTATTACTACATTGGGAAAGAGCTTCAATATTTTCCCGTATAGTGGAGCGACCAGAAACATAAATATAGCTGATACTATTATAGCTCCGTAAACCGTTTGCATTCCAAAATTTTTACCGATAATAATTATTGGACCAACTGCTGCAAATGTACATCCCAAAATTGCGGGAAGTCTTATTCCTATAAAGTTTCCAATACCAATAGCTTGTAGTAAAGTTGCGATACCACAGGTAAATAGATCTGCGGCTACCAAAAGCGATAGATGTTGTGGAGTCAGCCCTACAGAGCTGCCAATTACCAAAGGTACTGCTACAGCACCTGCATACATAGCAAGTACATGTTGAAGTCCTAAAGTGGCGAGTTGAGGAATTGGCAGCATTTGATTTACTTTGTCTACTTTTTTTACATCTTTTTCTGTCATGTATAGTCCTCCTTTAAAATATAATCTTTATCTAAGGGCTACCATATTTATTACAGAGTTCAAAGTGAAAGGAGTAAATATCAATTAATGGTAATTTTAGGTAATAACCAAAATCTACCAAAATAGAACGCTGATATTTAAATATGTGCCTAGATAAGTTTTTCTAAGGTTCATATAGGAAAAGCATTCTTTATCCGATAGCTACCTGCTCTAATACTGCCACTTCTATAAGTGACAGATAAGGGCAGCTACGCCCCTGGATAACGATTTCTAAACTTCAGATGGTGTCAAAAACCCTACCTGAAGCAAAGAACTCTGTTTATGCATGAATTCTACTTGAACCTAATGGTTATTTGATATTTATTATTAAAATGGCAATTCTAATATAAATGTAGCATATAAAAGAATTTCCATAAGAGTAAAAGAATTTTAATAAAATTAATTAACTAGTTAGTCAATAAGTTATTACTTCTGATCATACAATATTAAAAAAATATTGTCAATATTTTAGCAATGAAATTATTGTTTAAATAATATAT
>NZ_FXYI02000141.1:0-9411 GCF_900184915.1 Clostridium sp. HV4-5-A1G
ATATTATATTCTAACTTATGTATAATATTATTATACATAAGTTAGAATTATAGGAATAGGATATGTTTTGTAAAATTATATAAGAGGACTAAAGTCAAGTTAAATGATGGGGGGGTAAAAGGACGTATGAATAAAGAGAATTTTAATATAATGTATGATGTTAAGATTATAGAAGATTTAAAAGCAGATCTTTTGTGTATAATAGGAGATTTTTTCAAATTGCTTACAAAGGGAAGCAATGTGGCAAGGGAATCCATACTGGATTGTATTTCCGGGGCAATAATAATTTTATATTTGCTTGCGGAAAGATTGGGATATTCCCATGTGGAAGTAGATGAAACCATGAAAAAAAAATTGAAAGTTGGTATAATTGAGGAAGATAAAATAGAACAACATGGAAAAAATTTAAGTAAATTATATAATCATCTGAAAGAAAAGAGTTAGCGGAGGTAAAAATGCAAAAAAGGATGTATAATACAAAGGCACTTATTGAAGGCAGCTTAACTACAGCACTTATAGTAGTAATAATGCTAATAAATATATATGTACCCATATTTTTTATATTTGTTAATTTTATATTGCCAATACCTATAACTGTACTGTATATTAGACAAGATTATAAGATAGCTTTGATTTCTGTCATAGCTAGTGATATATTGATATCAATGTTTTATAATCCCATAGCTGCATTATCTTTAATAGTATTAATAGGATTAACAGGAATGACTTTAGGATATTGCATAAAAAATAAGAAGAAATTTGGAACTACTATAATATTTTTATCTATATCTATGGCAGTGGGAATAATTTTTTATTTTGCTGTACATATAATGCTTATAAGTAAAGAAGGAATATATGGATTTGTCAATGGGATGTTGGAAAATTTTAAGCAGTCCATGAATTTAAGCAAAAGCATGTATGAAAAAGCTGGTGTATCAAGTAATCAATTTGCTTCTATGGAAAGTATGCTTAAAGTACTTACACCAGAATATGTTATGAGACTTATTCCTGCAGGAATAATAATTATTTCATTTATTTTGTCGTATCTAAATTACATAATAACCAGAGCCATACTTATAAAATTAAAATATCAAGTTAATGGAATTAAACCCTTAAACCAATGGTATATGAATACTAGGCTGGGAACATTAGTGGGATTAATACTTGTTAGTGGAATTTTATTTGATAGAGAAAATATGGCTATTGGACAATATATGATTACCTCTTCAGAAATTATATTACAATTTATATTCCTTATAGATGGATTGGCATTGTTAACATATTATTTAATGAAAAAATTTAGAATATCTAAAAAAATTGTTGCTATCATTATAGTATTTGCAGCTTTATCCAGTTTATCATTATTTTGTGTTTTGGCAGGTTTTATAGATATGATATTTGATTTTAGGAAACTTGACCCTTATAGAAAATCAAAAAAACAATAACTGGAGGCTTATATTAATGGATAATAAGTACAATTATTTTATAAATAGCAATAAGGTATATATGATAATAATTGCAGTGCTTATTTTAATGCTGATATTATATGGGCATATAAATATAGGTATTACAGCTACTTTTTTATATGTATTTCTTATAATTTATAATATAAAAAATACCAGATCTAGAAAGAACAGATGGAAGGAATTTATAGAGGATTTTTCATCTAAACTTGATGTAGCTACTAGAAGTACTCTTGTAAAGTTGCCATTTCCACTTGTTATAATAAAAATGACCGGTGATGTATTATGGTATAATCAGAATTTTTCACTTATATTAAAAGGTAAGGATATATTGGGGCAGAATATTAAAAATATAGCTGGAGATTTTAACATAAAACAAGCTGCAAATGGAAGAGAAAATATATTCAGATATATAAAGATTGAGGATAAACACTATGATATATATGCAAATATAGTGGAAACTTCTGAAGACTCCAAAGATAAGATTATGATATTATATTTTTATGATGTGACGAATTCATATAATATTATGTCTTCTATAGATGCGAATAAAAATACAATAATGCTGATAGAAGTAGATAATTTTAATGATGTTATAAAAACTATGGAGGAAGATGATAAGCCTCTTATAATAGCTGAAATAGAGAGAACTATAAATATATACGCTCAAAGTTTAAATTCCATGGTAAGGAAGTATGAATCAAATAAATATGTATTTTGTGTACAAAACAAATATATAGAACAAGAAATGGAAAAGAAATTTGAAATACTTGATGCTGTAAGAGAAATAAATATGGGAAATAAACTTTCGGTGACATTGAGCATAGGTGTTGGAAGAGGAGGAGAAAGTCCACAAGAAAATGAAAAATATGCGGTATCAGCCAAAGAATTGGCACTAGGAAGAGGTGGAGATCAAGCAGTAGTAAAAACTCAAGATAAGTTATTGTTCTATGGCGGCAGGACCAAGGAAGTTGAAAAGAGGACCAAAGTAAAAGCAAGGGTGATAGCACAGGCACTTGTAGATATAATAAGGGACAGCAGTAATGTATTTATTATGGGTCATATTAATCCTGATATAGATTGCTTGGGCTCTTCGGCAGGTTTACATAGCGTAATAACTCAATTGAATAAGAAATGCTTTATAATACTGGATAATAGTAATGAGAGTATAAAACTCATACTGAATAAGATAAAAGAAGAGGAAGAATATGGGAATGCTTTTGTACACAGTAGGGATTGCGAAGATAATGTAAATGAAAACAGTCTTCTCATAATAGTAGATGTTTATAGTAAAGGATATGTTCAAAATATGGATTTGGTTAAAAAGTTCAATAGAATGGCCATAATTGATCATCATAGAAAACCTCCGGATTTTATTGAAAATTCTCTTCTGAATTATATTGAACCATATGCTTCTTCTACTTCTGAACTAATTACTGAAATGTTACCATATATGGTGGAAAAACCGAAAGTAAAAACTATAGAGGCAGAAGCTCTTCTTGCAGGAATATGTGTGGATACTAAAAATTTCTATTTTAAAACTGGAGTGAGAACTTTTGAAGCTGCCTCTTTTTTAAGAAGATTGGGAGCAGATACTATAAATGTGAAAAAATTTTTTTCTGACGATCTGGATACCTATTTAAAAAGAGCTGAAATTATAAAATCAGCAAAAATATATAATAACATTGCCATAGCAATATGTCCTGAAGAAATAGGAACTATATTGCTAATTGCCCAGGCAGCAGATGAACTGCTAAATATTACTGGTATTCAAGCCTCTTTTGTTTTTGTTAAAATAAAAGACGAGATATTTATTAGTGGAAGATCTTTAGGTGATATAAATGTACAGATTATACTTGAAGCTTTAGGGGGTGGTGGTCATATGACTATGGCAGGAGCAAAATTAGAAGCTGTAACTATAGATGAAGCACTGGAAAAATTAAAAACTGTTATAAAGAAATATGTCGAGGAGGATGAAAATTAGATGAAAGTTATATTACTAAAAAACGTGAAATCATTAGGGGAAAAAGGAGAGGTAGTAAAAACTTCAGATGGATATGCAAGAAATTATTTGATACCCAAAGGACTTGCTGAGGAAGCAAATGATGTAAATCTTCATATATGGAACAATAAAAAGGAGGCACAGAGAAAACAGAAGATTTCAGAAATAGAAGCGGCACAAAAACTTGCAGAAAATTTAAAGGGGAAAGAAATAAGACTGACAGTAAAATCGGGAGAAAATGGGAGATTGTTTGGTTCAATAACGGGTAAGGATATTTCGGATGAGCTTAAAAAGAAATTTAATATAAACGTAGATAAGAAAAAAATAGTGATTAATAATATAAGGCAACTTGGTGTCTATTTTGTAGAGATTAAATTGTACCCTGAAATATCTACTAAGATAAAAGTGGTTATTGAAGAAGAATAAGGAGGAAAATTTGTGAAACTGCAGTTTATGGACGGATTAAAAAAGGATATAAATAATTCTGTATCATTAGATACTCAAGTGAATGTACTGAATAATTTATTGAAAAAAATGATGGATAAGGGCACTATAAAATCCAGGATAGTAAAGTATAAGCTTCAAAACTATGTAAATAGTAAAAATGTATTAGAGAGATTATATGCTCTAAATAAAATAGTAAGTGATGGAAAAGGTCTGGATATTGTACCAAATCAATCAGAAGCACAGAATGCGTTAGAGGATACTAATAATTGGATTGCAGAAATTTTGGCGGAAAGGTATGTTAGAAACAGTATTGAAAAAGAAGTGGAGAAAAATCTTATAGAACGTCAAGATAAATATATGGATGATATAAGGCTTAATATTATAAGGAAACAAAAAGGGTGCGAAAATGCAAAGACTTTAAAAAAGTATGCAAAGCTTGAAGTGATGGATTCCAAAATATTTGGGAAAAACATTCAGGAACTTTTGAGACCTGAAAGCTTTGAAGAAATTGTGGGTCAGGAAAGGGCCATAAAATCAATGATTTCGAAAATAGCATCGCCTTATCCGCAGCATATAATTTTATATGGGCCTCCAGGAGTAGGTAAAACTACAGCTGCCAGAATTGCCCTTGAAGAAGCTAAAAGGTTGAAATTTACTCCTTTTAGCAGTGATGCTAAGTTTGTAGAAGTAGATGGAAGTACTTTAAGATGGGATCCTAGAGAGATTACAAATCCTCTTCTAGGTTCTGTACATGATCCTATTTATCAGGGTACGAAAAGAGATCTAGCGGAAGTTGGTATACCAGAGCCTAAATTAGGGCTTGTTACTGAGGCTCATGGAGGAGTACTTTTTATTGATGAAATAGGCGAATTAGATGAAATGCTTCAGAACAAGCTTCTTAAAGTGTTAGAAGATAAGAGAGTTCAGTTTTCATCTTCATATTATGATCCAGATGATGAAAATATCCCCAAATATATAAAGTATTTGTTTGAAAAAGGAGCTCCAGCAGATTTTTTACTAATAGGTGCTACTACAAAAGCTCCTAGTGAAATAAATCCTGCATTGAGATCTAGGTGCACTGAAGTTTATTTTGAACCACTTTCTATAAAAGATATAAAAAGAATAGTGGAAAATGCAGCTGATAAGCTTCATATAGAAATAGAAGATGGTGTATCTGAGCTTATAAGCAAATATACCATTGAAGGAAGAAAGGCAGTCAATATATTAGCGGATGCCTATGGTTATGTACTCTATAATAGTGGAGCTGAGGGTATAAAGGATAAAGTTAATATCTCAGTAGATGACTTGCAAAAGGTTATATCCATAAGTAGACTTGTTTCTTTTGAAGAAATTATTCCAAGAAAGAAATATGAAGTAGGGCATATTTATGGATTAGGAGTGATGGGATATATAGGAGATACTATAGAAATAGAATCAGTGGTGTTTAAAGCTAAAGAGAATGGGAAGGGAATTGTAAGATTCAATGATACTGCAGGAAGTATGACAAAGGATTCGGTGTTTAATGCGGCTTCGGTTATAAGAAAGACTACTGATAAGGATATAAGGGATTATGATATACATGTGAATATAATAGGAGGTGGAAAGATTGACGGACCTTCAGCAGGGGCTGCTATTACGGTATGTATTATAAGTTCTCTATTAAATAAACCTTTAAGGCAGGATATAGCAGTAACAGGTGAAATATCTTTAAGAGGTAATATAAAACCTGTAGGGGGTATCTTCGAAAAGATCTACGGTGCAAAAAGAAAGGGAATAAAAACTGTATTAATACCTGAAGAAAATTTAGGAGATGTATCTGATGATATCGAGGATATAAAGATAAGAACTATATCCAATATAGAAGAACTTATGGATATAATGTTTGAATAGATATCGTGGGTATTGTGAATCTAGATAAATTTACTTAATATTAAAATCTTAGGAGTGAGGTTCCCATGGATGTACCTTTTAAAAATATACCTCATAATATAGAGGCTGAACAAAGTGTAATTGGATCAATGCTTATTGATAAAACCGCCATAGTGGAGTCAATGCAGGTCTTAAAGGTTGAGGATTTTTATAAAGATGCCCATAAAGTTATATTTGATTCCATACTTGATCTATATAGAAAAGATATTGCTGTTGATATAATAACATTGACGGAAAATTTAAAATCAAAGTCCAAGCTTGATGCTGCCGGAGGAATAACTTATATAAGCGAGCTAAGCGGATCTATTGTATCCACAGCTAATTTGCAATCTTATATAAAAATTATCAAAGATAAATCTACCCTTAGAAAGCTTATTAAAGCTTCTACAAAAATAATAGAGGAGAGCTATAATAATCAAGATGATGTGGAAAAAACCATTGATATGGCTGAAAAATCTATATTTGATCTTTCCAACAATATGAAAACATCGGAGTTTGAGCCTATGAATGTGGTGCTTGAAAGAGGATTTTTTGAGATAGAAAGATTATTTAACAATAAGGGTGAAACTACAGGAATAGCTTCAGGATTTAGAGAACTAGATGCCAAAACTTCAGGATTTCAAAAAGGAGATATGGTTCTAGTAGCAGCAAGACCTTCCATGGGCAAAACGACTTTTGCACTTAATATAGCAGAATATGCAGCTTTGAGAGAAGGGAAAAAAGTAGCTGTATTTTCTCTTGAAATGTCAAAAGAACAGCTGGCGTATAAATTATTATGTTCTGAAGCCCATATAGATATGTTAAAACTCAGGACTGGAAATTTGGAAGATAAAGATTGGGAAAATATTGCTAGAGCTTCAGGGCCTTTGGCTGCTTCAAAAATTTTTATAGATGATACAGCTGGTATATCAATTATGGAAATGAGATCTAAATGCAGGAGATTGAAAATAGAGAAGGGTATAGATATCATAATTGTGGATTATCTTCAACTTATGAGAGGAGGAAGAAGTTCAGAGAATAGACAGCAGGAAGTGTCGGAAATATCAAGATCTATTAAAGCTCTTGCCAAGGAAATGCAGTGTCCTATTATTGCTATATCTCAGTTATCACGTGCCCCAGAAGCAAGAACAGATCATAGACCTATGCTTTCTGACTTGAGAGAATCTGGATCCATAGAACAGGATGCGGATATAGTTATGTTTTTATATAGAGATGAATACTATAATAAGGAAACAGAAGAGAAAAATATAGCAGAATGTATTATTGCGAAACAGAGAAATGGTCCTACGGGGACGGTAAAACTGGCATGGATGGGACAGTTCAGTAAATTTGGGAATCTTGACGTAATTCATCAAGAGTAAGTCAATATATCATTGTGAATTGTTAGTAAAGAATAATATTGTGAAATAAAATTAATTTATATTTGATTATAGTCAGGATTTGTATTAAAATAGTATTGTGTCTTTGCTCCTATAGCTCAGTAGGTAGAGCAACTGATTCGTAATCAGTAGGTCACAGGTTCGACTCCTGCTGGGAGCACCAAGTATAAAGCTTGTAATATCAACGTATTGCAGGCTTTTAATTTTTTGTATAAAATGAATAAAAATGTTAAATTGGAGACCATTTGGAGACTACTCAAATAAAAAACGAGTTAAGAGTGCTAAAATATACAATAAAAAAGCAGGACTATTTTAGCCTTGCTTTTTACCTTTTTCAGGTTTGTTAAATAAATTTTCAAGTTTGTTGGCAGCTTCTCTATCTGCTCTTTGAAGTGCATGAGTGTAAATTTTAAGTGTAGTGTAGGGTTCTGCATGGCCTAGTCTTTTAGATACTGTGGCAACATCCATGCCCTGGCCGATTAATAGACTTGCACTGGTATGTCTTAATCCATGGAAATTTACGTTATCGAGTAAGTATTTCTTTTTATCTTTCTTAGGTATGCTACTATCATTGAGGACTCTGTTGTTGTGCCTTTTAATAAATTTGGAGAACCATTTACCTAAAGTTTGCGGAAATATAGGGGCACCATTGCGTTTGGTAAATATACGGTTGCTGTCAACCCATAAATTTCCCAAATCAGCTTTTACACCATTCTGCCATAGTTTATATTGTCTCATTACGGCCATAACAGTGTCGGGAAGTGCTATTACTCTATCACTGCTCATATTCTTTGTAGACTTTGTAAATATGCCTCTATCGGGTAAGTATTGAGAAGCCTGGCGTATTCTTAATACTTCATTATCCCAATCCAAATCGGACCATTCTAGGCCATTTAATTCTCCTGCTCTCATACCGCCATATATACACAAATATACCATGGTTTTATATTTAATTGGCTCATATTCTACCAGCTGTAGTATATATTCCACCTGGTCAATCTCAAAATGTCTTGCCTCCTTTCTTTCAACTTTGGGAGGTTTCACACGTGATGCAGGATTATTCAATATGAATTGCCATTGAACTGCAGAGGTAAGTATGCTTGATATGATTCTGTGATGATATAGTATAGTTCTTTCAGACAGCGGTCCAGTTTTTTCAACTGTATTGAATATAGTATCAATATTTACTCCTAATACTTCACTTATTTTAGTGGCTGTAGATAGTGTGAAATTTTTTCCAGTTTTAATACCTTTGATGGTTCTGTACTGAATTCCAGCTTTAGAGGCAATATCTTTTAAAGTGATTCTTGATTCTGAAATGATTTTATCGAAATTTTTGTTTGGAGTGTATTTTTTATCAAGTCTTATACCATTTTCCCTGAGATTGTTATAAAACTCATTTAAATGTGTTGGCTGCAGCTTATTTAATTTTATATGGCCAAGAGCGGGAATTATTCGGCTTTCCAATATTTTTTTATAGCTGAAAAATGTTTTAGGCGCCAGCTCATTTTCTGCATAATCTTTTAACCATTTATGTATGAAATCTTCAAAGGTAATTTTGCCGGCATCAAGATATAGTCCCTTTTCGATTTCATTCTGAAATAATACAAATTGCCTTTGTGCCTCTTCCAGCTGCTTATTAGGCTTGATATCAGATAGATTAATGGTTTTATACTTTCTAATCTTTTTACCGCTTTTATCATAGCCACAGGACACTGTAAGCCTATATGAGTTTTTTCCTCTTTTTTCTATAGCGGCCATAGAAAATCATCCCCTTTTAAGTTTAATCTAGTAGTTACTATGATGTTTTGTGTAGTAACTACACATTTAAGTTATTAAAATCAATTTCTAAATCATCATATATCCCGACTTTTATTTTATCTGTAAAGGAATAAGCTTTAGGAGCTCCATAATTCATTGTATCGTCAAGTTTGTATATCAGTATACTTTTCTCCATAGGATTTACTATCCATTATTCACGAACCTTATATGAGATGTATAGGCTTAATTTGCGTATATAATCATTGGATGGTTTGAAGTGTGACACTATCTCAACAATTAGATCTGGGGGTCCAATACAACCCTTATCATTCAGTTTATTCTTATGACATATTACTGATATATCTGGTTGAACAATGTTTCTGCAGTTATCAAGGTTTTCGTCATCAGTGAGGAATACATCAAAGGGTGA
>NZ_FXYI02000142.1:0-9369 GCF_900184915.1 Clostridium sp. HV4-5-A1G
AATATATATTATTTTAAAACATGTAACAAAACGCCAAAAAATTTATATATTATAATTGAAACAGTTTTAAATTATTGTACAAGAGAATAATACTCGAAAAGTGAGGAGGAAAATTTATGGCTTTTTACAAGGCTTATCCAACTGATGATGTATATATATCTCAATTCTTTCCAAATCAAAACTTCGTTTCATCATCCGTTTTGTATACAGGAGAATATGTCCAATACAATGGATGCCCAGATGATTATAGAAGCCTATTAAAATTCGATATTGCCAGCTCAATACCTTCTGGAGCCACAATAGCGAATGCAACCCTATATCTTTATGTAAATCGAAAAGAACAATCTGATTGTCAACAGCCATATCAACAGATAACTGTTTATAATAATTTAAGTGATTTTAATGAAAGTTCAGTTACCTGGAATAATGCACCTAATATTTCCATGACCCCATACACTAAAAGAATATTAGATGAGGATGTTTGCAATTATATACAAATAGATATCACAAATTTAGTCCTTAATTGGTATGAAAACACAGTTGCAAATAATGGAATAACCTTAGCTAGTTCAGAAGACATCATTAATACTATAATAGGTTACGACAGCAGCAGAGGAAATTACCCACCTTATTTACTAATAAGAGATGACTACTGCCATGATCCCTGTTATGATCCTTGTCATCCCATATGCCCACCAGTATGCCCAACTGGCGCCACAGGCCCGACAGGACCGACTGGTGCTACTGGACCAACTGGTCCTCAAGGCATACAAGGTGTTCAAGGACCTACCGGCGCTACTGGTCCTCAGGGAATTCAAGGCGTAACTGGACCAACCGGGCCTACTGGACCTCAGGGTATCCAAGGTGTAACTGGACCTACAGGATCAACCGGTCCTCAGGGTATTCAAGGAACTCAAGGGCCTACCGGCGCTACTGGTCCTCAAGGGATCCAAGGCGTAACTGGACCTACAGGATCAACCGGTCCTCAAGGCATACAAGGACCAACCGGTCCCACTGGATCTCAGGGTATCCAAGGTGTGACTGGACCTACCGGTCCTCAGGGTATCCAAGGCGTTCAGGGACCAACAGGTGCTA
Source organism: Clostridium sp. HV4-5-A1G (assembly GCF_900184915.1). Taxonomy (NCBI): domain Bacteria; kingdom Bacillati; phylum Bacillota; class Clostridia; order Eubacteriales; family Clostridiaceae; genus Clostridium; species Clostridium sp. HV4-5-A1G. The sequence continues at coordinate 1,096 of NZ_FXYI02000142.1, forward strand.
CCGGGCCTCAAGGCGTTCAAGGTGTGACTGGACCAACCGGGCCTACTGGTCCTACTGGACCTCAAGGTATCCAAGGTGTAACTGGACCTACTGGGCCAACTGGTCCTCAGGGTATTCAAGGCGTTCAGGGACCTACCGGCACTACTGGTCCTCAGGGAATTCAAGGCGTAACTGGACCAACTGGATCAACTGGTGCTACTGGACCAACTGGTCCTCAAGGCATACAAGGTGTTCAAGGACCTACCGGCGCTACTGGTCCTCAAGGAATCCAAGGACCGACCGGTGCCACCGGGCCGCAAGGTGTTCAAGGTGTGACGGGACCTACTGGGTCAACTGGTGCTACTGGTCCTCAAGGTATTCAAGGTGTAACTGGACCTACTGGATCAACCGGTCCTCAGGGTATTCAAGGAACTCAAGGGCCGACCGGCGCTACTGGTCCTCAGGGAATTCAAGGCGTAACTGGACCAACCGGACCTCAAGGTGTTCAAGGACCTATAGGGCCAACCGGGCCTCAAGGTATTCAAGGTGTGACGGGACCTACTGGACCGACCGGGCCAACGGGACCGACCGGGCCAATGGGACCTACTGGACCTCAAGGTATTCAGGGCGTTCAGGGGCCGACCGGTGCTACTGGCGGAGGCGGTGCTATAATCCCATTTGCATCAGGTGTTCCCACTTCATTAACTACTGTTTTAGGTGGGTTATTAGGTACCGTAAGCCTAGTTGGGTTTGGCAATTCAGCTGCTGGTGTTAATATTGCAAGCAATGGTACTATTGATTTAACAGGTGCTTCGGGAACTTTGCTTAACCTGGCACTTTCTGTTCCTCGTACCGGTACTATAACTTCAATAACTGCATATTTCAGTACTACTGCATCATTGACTCTTATGGGATCAACCGTAAGCATTACCGCACAATTATACCAGTCAACTGTACCCGATAACACTTTCACCCCAGTTTCTGGTGCTGCTGTAACATTATCTCCAGCATTAACAAATATAATTTCAATTGGCTCTGTCAGCAGCGTTTCTATTTCAGGTCTGTCGATACAAGTAACTACGGGGACTCGTTTATTAATGGTATTTTCAGCAGACGTCACATCCGGTATTGATTTAGCTACAACTATTGCAGGTTATGCAAGTGCTGGCGTCAATATTGACTAGCTTAGTCCTTTAATAAATATGAGTGTTACAAAATCATTTTTAAATAATTTTGTAACACTCCTTTTTAAAATTTGTCTAAACCCAGTAATTACTTAGTTTTATATCATCAAATAATTCTTAGATCTTTGAAAAAAATTTTTTTATAAGCAGATTTGACTTCTATGAACTTAAGAATTATTTTATCCAAGTGCATATTCAAATATCAGAGTTCAAATATCAAATAATAGTAATTTTAGGATAGACTTTAAAATCAACTAAATTCAATGTTTAAATATAAGAATGGAGATGATATATTGAAACATTCCATAAGCATAAGCCTGTGTATGATAGTAAAAAATGAAAGTGTTACAATAGAACGCTGTTTGTCATCAATTAAAAATATAGTCGATGAAATTATAATAGTTGATACTGGTTCTTCTGATAATACAAAGAATATATGTAGAAAATTTACTGATAAAATATATGATTTCAAATGGATAGATGACTTTTCAGCAGCAAGAAATTTCTCTTTCAGTAAAGCAACCAAAGATTATATATTGTGGCTTGATGCAGATGATATCCTACTTTCCGATGATATAAAAAAATTTGAAGTTATGAAGAAATCCTTCGATATTTCCTTAGATTCTGTAACTATGAATTATAATGTTGGATTCGACGAATATGATAATATTACTTTGAGCTACAGACGTAATAGATTAGTCAAAGCTTCCCGAAATTTTAAATGGATAGGTTTTGTCCATGAATATCTAGAAGTATATGGTAATATATTTAATTCTGATATTAGTATAACACATAAAAAAGTAAATTATAAGCCAAATCGTAACATTGAAATATATGAAACTAAACTAAAAGAAGGAGTTCATTTTTCTTTAAGAGATATTCTCTATTACGGAAATGAGCTTTATGAGCATAAAAGATATATCGAGGCTATTCAGTATTATTCTAAATTTCTAGAATCAAATGAAGGATGGTCAGAAGATAAAATTAGAGTGTGCAATAATATATGTGATTACTATTTATCAATAAATAAACCTGAAGAATCTAGAAAGTATATATTCAAAAGCTTTGAATACGGTAATCCTAGAGCCGAAGGATGCTGTAGAATTGGATTTTCATTTCTAAATGAAAACAAACTATATCAGGCTATATTCTGGTATGAAACAGCTTTGAAATTAGAAAAGCCTAAGAACAGTCTAGGGTTTTTTAATGAAGCTTGCTGGACCTGGCTCCCTCATCTTCAACTGTGTGTCTGCTACGATAAACTCGGTAATCACAAATTAGCTTACTATCATAATGAAATGGCCAGTAAATTCAGACCTAATGACAAGCATATACTTTTTAACAAAAAATATTTTCAGAATATGAATATATAATTTATCTCTTTTTCAAAGTTAAATAAAAAATAACATGTCAAAAATATCCTCTTTCAGCGATATTCTTGACATGTACATAATTAATTACTATATTGTAATAAAGGCATAAAAACAGATTCGTTGGCCTTTATATTTGTGCTAAACAATTTCATTTTACAAAGTTGATCTTAATATAAAAATATAAATTAGAAAAGAGGATACTGTTATGAAACAGTGCATGGATTCTGACAATTTACATAGACGTATTAAAAAAATCATAGGACAGATAAATGCTATTGATAAAATGATTGATGAAGATATTCCCTGTGAAGATATTTTAATACAGATCAATGCAGCTAAAAGTGCAATGCACAAAGTGGGGCAAATAGTTTTGGAAGGTCATTTAAACCACTGCGTCAGGGATGGAATTCAACATGGAGATGCTGAGAAAACCATATCACAATTTGCAAAAGCATTAGAACATTTTTGCAGGATGTCCTAAAATATCTTAAACTGTCTATATAAACTCGTGCAGCTTTTTTATTGACAAGAATATAAGCATGACATTAAATTTTACTGCTGTAACTTTGGTTATATAATGATGGGTTTTCAGCAATAGCTGAAAACCCATTTGAATTTTAATATTTTTGACTTCAGTTTCTACTTTTGACTCCCCACACCAAATAAATTTTATTATTTTCTCCCATATTAAAAACATAAATATCGTGAATATTTACAATAGAATTATATCTTTTTAAAATATCAATTTTGGAATTGAACCATCTAACATGACCTTCAGAATAAAAATTAGGTACAGAAAATATAATATTCGAGCCACCTTTAATTCTACCTATTAACTTCAGATCTCCATTCAAATGCTCCAAGACTTCAAACAAAACAACCGTGTTATACTCATCGTCCATTATGTCGGATGTATAGGCATTGTCCACTTTAAACAAATTCCTGTATTTATCATTTCTTATTTTAGCTATTCTAATTGCCCTTTCACTGAAATCTATCCCCCTGTAACTGGTTATACCATTATCAAATACAAAATTGGCAAATTGACCGACTCCACAGCCTATATCTAGGATACTAATACTATCTATACCTTTAATAATTTCTATGCTCTTACTCCAAACAGGAAAATAATGAGTTTCACTATAATGCTTTAAATAGGTTTCATTCCATCCGCCGCTTTTGTATACAGTATTATAAAACTGGCTCTGCTTTTCCTTAAAATCAAAATCATCCCCGTGAAAATTAGAAATTACCCCATCAAATACATTGGCCAGGCTTTCCGTGAGGTGTTTTCTTTCATACTTTTCAATTTCACTATTTATTTCAAAATGGTCTTTATAATTATTTTCCCAATTTTTATAGACTTTCAATGTATGATCTTTTATGCCATCTACATCATCTATTTCAAAATTTTTGCCCCTATGTGTTTTAAGGATCAATTTTTCCACTAAGCTGCCCTTAGGTGACAGAGATATAACTTGTCTACATAATCTCAAATACTCAAAAATCTTGCCTGTATACACGGATTTTACCCTCACATCACTTCCAATTATCAGCAAGAGCAAATCCGCCCTGCTGGCATTTCTCAAGCTATCTACATGAGTCATGTAACTTTTTACTTCTATAACTTTATATATATCCAATTTAATAATTTTATCTAAAATATCTTCTTCAATTTTCCCGACAAATTCTATACTTATTTTTTTTCTATGAATTTTTTTCTCCTGTATTAATTGATTTACAGCAATTATAAAGTAATATGGATTTATTTCAAGATAAAGAGAGCCATTAAAAATTACTGTAAATTTGTCATTTCTATTTTTATTTTCTCTTATGCTCTTAAAATCATCTTCATCATACCCATTGGTAATGGTTTTTACCTTGCTTTCAGCTAAATTGAATTCATTTATATAATTTCCCCTTGATATTTCACTTACAGTTAATATCTTATCTGAACATCTCAATATATTATTTTCCATCTTTCTCTGCATTTTATATAATATAGATTGCTTATCTAAATCAAAATAAGGATTATTTGTCCATTCATCTCTAAAATCAGCTATCCAAGGTTTTTTATACTTTTCTTTTAAATAATATCCTATTATATGATCAGAATAAGGTCCAGAAGTCGAATAAACCAAATCTATATCATCAAAATCAATAATATCTCCTATTTTATCCATAACCTCAACAGCCCAGGTAACATTTATATCAGTAACAAAAATTAGATTTTTAAAATTATTTTGTAGTTTCAATAACTCTATTTCATACTGCCTTGTCAAATAATCGTCCTTTACGATTCCTCCATATAAATCAACAAAATCCTTATAATATTTATTATCTATATCTGTTTCCTCTATTCTGATAACTTGGATATCTTTTGGAATTTCACAAAGCAGAGTATGATCTTCAGGTGTAAATTTCCAATTCAAAACCGTAACAATTACCGGCTCATAATTAAATTCTCTCAAATACTTCACAAATTTTAAAGTTCTTTGAACTCCTGATCCTCCTATTGGGGGAAATATATATGCAATAATTAAAACTTTTTTCCTTCTATTATATTTCTTTATTTTTTCTATATCTTCACATCTGGAAATCTTATATTTAACCATTTCCATCATCTTATCCCTGGAAATACAACTTATTTTTTTGTACAAGACATATGCATTTATATATTCATTTTGAATTTCATATAAATTGGCCAAAACATATAGCAAATTCACATTTAGCGGATCAACCTTCAGTCCTTCATAGAGCATATTACAGACTTCATCTAAATTACTTCCTTCTATAAGAATTTTTAATTTGTCTTTTAGCTCTTTTCTATGGACTGTCAATTTAGTTTTATCATTAAAATTTTTATTCATATTCTCACCTTTTATAATCTGTAAATAATTTTAAACAGCACTACAATATACCATTTAATTTTAATTTTTCAATTATAATGGACATTCTTTTATCCCAGCTGTTATCTAATGCAAATTTTCTTCTTAAAATAGATAAACTCTTTTTGTCTTCGTGAATTGATTTTGTTATATTTTCCATAAAATCCTGCTTATCCTTTGATATATAACAGTTACTTTTCATTTTCACAACTTCTTCTATAGCGGTGCTGACTACCGGTTTCCCCAAAGACATATATTCGTATAATTTTATGGGATTACAGCAATTCGTCATTTCATTTACCTTAAATGGTATGATACAACAATTAAAATTATTAATATAGCAGGGAAGTTCTGTATATCTTTTTTCTCCCAAAAAATATACATTACTGTTTAGATTTATATCTACCTTACCGCATCTAGATCCTACAAACACAAAATCATAGCTACTGTTTGATATATACTTCACCAGATCCCAATCTATCCATGGAGCTATAGCTCCTACATATCCCACAACTTTTCTATTTTTAGGAATATCTTTCGGAATTATATTTTTATTTAAAGAAAATTTACCTGCATCCACTCCATTCTTAACTATATAGACCCTATTGTGCCTTAAAAAAAACTTTTCATAAAGCCTGTCTGATGTTACAAATACTATATCTGCTGCACTTAACATGTCTTCTACATATTGATTCCAAATTTTAAATTCATGAGAACTGTCGTCTACTACATCATATACTATATAATCATGATCTATATTATTTATTCTGACTATTTGTGCTGGAGAAGAGCACCATAATATTATAGGTCTGCTCAATTTTTTAATTTCAATTTTATAATTTGCTCCAACTTCATATAAATTTCTGTTTATTTTTATAAAATATTCCCCATTTACATTATCTATATAATACACGGTATATCCCATCTCACTTAATTTTCTCATTATCTGTTGAGGCCTCTGGTACATTCTATTATAAGCCACTGTAGGCATTTGAATAAAAGTAGCCAATTATGATCCCCCTATTCTATACTGATTTAGAATATGTCTATAACTTTCAAATAATGGGTTTATACATTTTTTCCAGTTGTAATTTTTAATTATATGATCCTTTAGGTCTTTATGGTTTTTTATTTCAATGCACGTACTTATAGCAGTTTTTATACTGTATTCATTATAAGGACTGCAGTAAATACACATATCTTTAAAATATTCCCTTGTACTTCCCTCTGCAGTTGAAACTATATTGCAGCCACTGGCAGCTGCTTCTAAAGACGATAAACCTGGTGTTTCTACGAAACTTGGCATTACATGAATTTTTGCATTTCTATAAGCATTATATAAATTATAATCATCCATAAATCCCAGATATCTTACATTATCATAGGACATACATTTGTTAAAATAATCTATATCATTTATACTTCCTATAAGCACTAATTGCAGCCCCAATTCACTGCATACTCTACTTAAGGCAAGTTGATTCTTTCTGCTGCATACCCTTGCCACACAAAGTACATAATCTTTCAGCCCATATGTTTCCTTAAAATTGTATAAAGCTCTATGTTCTACTTCCACACCATTATAAATTACCTTGTAGGGGACATTTATATGAAAATCATTTTGTATTTGAATATTCTCTAATTCACTGTTAGGATATATTAATCTACACCCTCTCAATATTTCTTTCCTGCACATATTCAGTTTATCCCACAACAACAAATTTTTATTATCTCTCACATAATTATAGTATCTCTTTAAGTTCCAATATATAGGCGATAATACTATAGCTTTTTTGTATTCTTTAGCTTTTTTGTAATATTTATAGGTCTCTTCAACTCTAGTCAAATTAAACAGATGTATTATATCATAGGGAGAATAATCCTGTACCAATCCTGTATTTATATCTACCTTCACTTTTTTCTCTCTTAAATATTGAGCTGTTTTCACAAGCTGCATTGAATCTCCTGCAAAATTTTTAAAGCAGTCTCCCCTTATACAAAATAAAACCCTCATAATAAATCCTCCAGACAATAGCAAAAAAGTTCTCTCCCAACTCATTATATGCACATATTTAAATTTAGTTATTAATTAAGTGATCCCTGGATATGTCGAAATTTTATTCATAAAAAAATTCGAACTAACATCATCATCAGTTCGAATTTCATCTTGATCCTCTATTTAAAAGAGGATTTTTCTGCTTTTTTTCTTTTGCCAAATTTATTTGGTTTTCTATCAATTTATGTTGAAGATCTATTATCTTATATTTTCCGGATTGAACTTGAAATTTTAATTCTTTATTTTCTTCTATAATCTTTGTGTTTTCCTTTATATATTTCTGAGTTGTTTCCTTTATAATTTCTATTTCCTCTTTAAGCTTTTCAATTTGCTTATCTTTCTCCTTTAATTGATCATCACTTTCAGCTTTTTTCAATTTTTCTTTAAATTCTCCATTGAGTTCTTCTGTATATTTAAGCTGTTTTTTTAAAGAATTAATCTGATCCTCATAAACCTTTTCAACTTTTTTTAATTCTCTTACCTGCTTTGACAATTCATCATTATTATTCTGCACCTTTAGCATATCATCTGCCACATTAAGTGCAGACAAAATAGCCGCTGAGGAAGTGCTTAATTTACTATTATTTTCTAATATATTTTTTACCTTTTTATCTACATAACTGGCTACCTTATGTAGATACTCTTCCTGCTCGTCACCTTTTAAATTGTATTCAATTCCATTTATAAACACTGTCACTACGTTCATTCAAACACCCTCTCAGATATCCATCCTGTTTTCACAATTCCCTATAAGAATATTTTATCACAAATACTGTATATATTAAATATTATAT
>NZ_FXYI02000143.1:0-9358 GCF_900184915.1 Clostridium sp. HV4-5-A1G
GGATTGGATATATTACTCCACAGGAATGTGAAGATATTGAAAGAAAGAAATCAGCTGCCTGATAAAAGAATCAATTATATCAATTAAATTTTCAATCAGCCTTAAGGATAAATATATTCGATCTAAATATATGTCAAGGACAAGCCGTGGGCTTGCTCTGTATATCCTTGATATATATTTGGATTGAATTAAAATAGTTAAAGGCTATTTGAAAATTAAAATATATTCAGTTCAAAAGTTCAAAAAATGTGTCTACTTTATTGACATAGATCCAAAATATCATAGGGCAGGTTGCAAATATTTAGCTAGAAGTCAGATACCAATATCATTAGGAGATGCCAAATCAGAAGGATATACTCCTTGTAGCATTTGCAATCCACCTCAATAAAAGAAAAGCTCTAGATTCACCTAGGGCTTTTAAAAAACTTACATTAATATATAACGTATTTTTTTATGTCGTAAATTTTTAATTTCAATAGTTTATTCCTGAGATGTATATAACTTTTCTTACTTATTTCCATACCATTTTTCCAGCGTGAATACTTGAGCTGTTTAATTCCTAGAGTGTTTTTTACGTCTTTGATTTTGTGCTCTAATTCTATGAAAAACCTTTTGTAATTCGGATTATATATAAATAAAAGATAATCATCCATAAGTTGTTTGACATCAATATTAAAAATCTCCGCCATTTTGTTTAGTAGGTCTAATCTTGGGTATAATTTATTATGCTCATAAAGATACATGTTTGATTTAGATATTTTTATTAATTTAGCTAACTCCCTTTGAGAAATTGAATTGATTAATCTATATTTTTTAATCTTACTTCCAATAGTGGTTTGTATTATTTTAGGTTCCTTATAAGTAACAATTGCTTTGAATGTCGCAATTTTGTTCCACTCCAAACGGGAAGCGGCAAGACTACTACAGTTTATTCTATGGTGAGCAATATAAATGCTAGAGAAAAAAATATAGTGAGTATAGAAGATCCTGTAGAGTACACCCTGGACGATGTAAATCAAGTTAATGTAAATTCAAAAATAGGGCTTGACTTTGCCCGGGGACTCAGGAGCATTTTGCGTCAGGATCCGGATGTCATAATGCTTGGAGAGATAAGAGATGAAGAGACGGCACATATGGCTATAAGGGCAGCCGTGACAGGACATTTGGTTATAAGTACACTGCATACGAACAACTCTGCTGAATCCGCGATAAGACTTAAAGATATGGGAATACCGGAATATTTTATACGGGATGCGCTTGTAGGCATAATATCCCAAAGGTTGGTCAGAAAAATATGTCCTTACTGTAAAACAGAATACCAGGCTTCTCCAGAGGAAATTGTGAAATTGAATCTATCCTCTGAACAGGTTTTATACAAGGGAAAGGGCTGTGACAGGTGTAACCATAAGGCATACAAAGGCAGGACAGTGATATATGATATTTCATATGTGAATGATTATATGAGAGGTTTTTCAAAAAACAGTGTATTGAATGTTGAAAACAGCATAGAGGAATCAAGAGGGGCTACTATGAAGGAAAATTGTATGGAACTTGTTAAATCAGGTGTTACTACATATGAAGAGTTTCTCAGGATGTGCCTGTAGTAAAGGCGGTGGATATTATAATAAAGTACTGGGCAATAAATATGGAAGGTAAAAAAATCAAAGGTAAATGCGAAAGATATAAATTTGCTCAATTAAAAGCTTCTTTGAGAGAAGAAGAATATTATATATATAACCAGAGCAGTGTAAAAAATTACAGAAATGTATTTTTAAAAAAATCCAGCATGATGGATATAAGTGTATTGTGCAGCCAGATGAGCATTATGCTGGGGGCAGGAATACCTGTATCTAAGACGCTTGATGACTTAGAAAAGCAGTGTGGTAACAATTCCGTAAAACAGACTTTGAAAGCTGTAAAAGAAGAAGTGGTAAAAGGAAAAGAACTGCATGAAAGTATGGCTCAGTTTAAATATGTATTTCCTGTATTTATGGTGGAAATGGTTAAAATAGGTGAAGAATCTGGAAGATTGGATGAAATATTCAAAAAATTATCTGAATATTATGAAAAATGTTACAGCATAATATCTTCACTGAAAACTTCTCTCATATACCCTGCAATAACACTGGTAGTTTCAATATTTGTGCTGCTGTTTCTGATGGTTGATATAATACCACAATTCATTGACATTATAATTTCTAATGGGAGTGAAGTACCAGTTCTAACAAAAATAGTAATGTACAGTTGTCAGTTTCTCAGACTGCACTATATTCAAATTTTAGCATCAGTGATTTTTATAGGGATAATATCCTATGGATTTAGAAAAAATTGCAGGGTGGCTGATATAGTAGAAAATATAAAAATTAGAATACCTTACTTCAATAAAATTTACAGTGATCTTATGATTTTTAAAATATGTTCTTCGATGGCTATACTCGTAAAATCCGGGGTAAATATAATTACGGCTCTTAAAATCACAAGTGAATTGGTGGGTCATGGTATTATGTCAAATAAAATGGAGAAGGCAATAAAGTATGTGGAAGGAGGTGAAAGTATATGTGAAGCAATGAGTAAGGCAAAAATAAATGATAAATTATTTTTATCTTTAATTAATACTGCTGAAAATACGGGAAATATAGATGTTATGTTTTTAAAGCTGGAGCAATTATTTGGGAATAAATTGGATAGGTGTTTGAAAAAGATGGTCAGGATTGTGGAGCCTATTATAATAATATTCTTGTCGCTGTTAGTAGGAATATTTGTTATATCAGCACTTATGCCTATCTTTACTATAATGGAGTCTACATTGTAATTTATAAATAAGATTGAAAGAAGGTAGTTGAAATATGACAGGAAAATTCAGGTATAGAAGAAAGAAAGGATTTACCCTCATAGAACTGATGTTAGTAGTTGCCATAATTTTAGTGCTTTTAGGGTTTCTGGTTCCTAAATTTTCTGCTTATCAAAATAAGGCTAAAATTACAAAGGCTGTTAATACGGCTAAGCAAATAGAAACGGCAGCTATGGCCAGTTATGGAGACAATGATGGAAAATTTGATGAGGTAGATGTAAAAAACTGTATATCCACCCTTACCTCCGCTGGAGAGACCGGTGTTGAACTGGGCAGTGATGATCAGAACATTACTGTAAATTATGAAAGTGACAAGGATACCTATACTTTGGAAATTGACGCTGCAGATAATTCCTACATAGTGAGAAAAGAAGGCATTGAGATATTTCCTAATGATGAAAATTAAAACTATGATTTCTGGAGCCAAATCACGGGGTTTTACGTTAATTGAACTGCTCCTTACTATGAGTTTATTTTCTGTAATTTTTAGCTTTAGTTTGATCACTTTGGGGTTCTACAGCAAAATTACTAACGAGATAGATGTGGATTTAACTGACAATAATATTATAAATTTTATAAACAAATCCAAGGCTTATTGTAGAGATAATAAGAAAGAAGGAGGTTATATCTATTTTGATCAAGACAGTGAATGCATAACTTTTAACGTAGGTTTAAATGAAATATTCAATATGAGATTGCCGGAGGGATTTACTTTGAATGGGGTAAGAGATGATAACAGGATAAAAATAGATAACCGGGGAATAACTCAAGATGCCTGTAGTATAAAGTTTAAGGATAGAAAAGAAAAAATTCACTGCCTGACTATGTGTGTGGGCACTGCTTATGTGGAGATAAAGTACTGATGTGGAAGATAGGAAAAAATAATACAGCTAAAATAACAGTTAAGAGAGGATTTACCTTAATAGAAGTGCTGTGTAGTATAGTGGTTTTTTCACTGCTGTTTATGGCAGCTCTCTGTATACAGGTAAGTGCTGTCAAAGTAAAGAATTATAATCAAGGTGTAAACAGGTGTACATTGATTATGGAATATGTGAAAAATAATATTGAATATAATTTTAGTTATGAAGATGTTTTAAATTTATATGAAAAAGGCAGGGTATATTTAAACTGTGATGAGCTAAAGGTTGAAAATATGGAAAAAATAAAAGTTTATAATTCATTTTCTGATGTAAAGCCTGAAAAAGAGCCCTATATCATTTTAAATGTAACAGAAGGGGAGGTGTTAAAGATAAATTTACAATTTTGTAGAAAAATATATGGAAATATCAAGGTGGATAAATGTGAATTCTATAAGGGGAATTATAAAAGATAAAACGAAGTGTAGAAAAGGTTTTACAATTATAGAGATGATTATAGTTATAGCACTGGCAGCATCTATAACTACAGTACAGATAAGGGTCATATCAAAATACATGAGACTTCACAGGGAGGAAGTCAATTATAGCAGGGAGCTGTTTTATGTCAATGAAGCATTTATGATAATAGAACATCAAGTAGAGAGTGCTAAATATATTGATATAAAAGATAATATGATTGTATTGAGGAGATATGACGATAGAGGGTATGATTATATAAAAAAACATAATGATAATTATATTGTTATTTCCTATGGTTCCAACAATTCTTCTACTTTAAACAATATATTGAAAGGAATAGAGGATTTTAGGGTGGAGAAGTATGGAAGAATTTTTTACATATCTATAGATATGGGGAAAGGTAGTTCTTATAAAAGATGTTTTGGAATAGAAAGAAAAAAGCTGAAAGAGGGTTTATATTGATATATGTGGTTCTTATAGGATGTATATGTATTTTTATTTCCCTTGGATGCTACAGTATGGAGATGAACATTAGATCGAATAATTTGAAGGATTATAAAAAATGCCTCGAGTTGGACATAATTGAAAAACCTAGAGAATATCTTTTAACTAGGTTAAATAGGTATATAGTTGAAAATGTATCTTGTAAAGAAAACAATTTAAAAGGGAGTAGGTGCTCTTTAGATAATATCAAGATATATTTTGAAGAATGCTATATATATTATGATGAGAATATAGATTGCTTTAAAGCAGAATACATATTTAATGGAAAATTTTATAAAGAAGAGATTTATGAATACGAGCTTAGAGAAGGGAGATTTGTATGCAGTTGTGTAGATTATTCCTTCAGCAGGGAGTGTAAGTAAAATGCATAGAAAGGTATTTCTAGAAGTAAATGATACAGATATGGTGTATAGAGAAGTCCCAAATAAAAATTTTATATTCAATCTATTTAATAGTAGAGTAATTAATAAGAATATTGTTTCCATAAAGGGCATTAAAGTAAATTTAAAGAATAGAAATCTAGTTATTTTAGCTCATGGAGAAGAAGTATATGTGATGCTCATGAAATTACCCAGAGTAAGCAGAACAAATATCTTTAAAATTATAAGGGAAGAACTTAAAAATAAATTTAAAAAAACCGATGATATAATGTTTTCCTATGATATAATCAGGCGCTGTAAATATAACCTGGAGGTAATGGTGTTCTGTATGAATTACCGTAACGGGAAAGTGATAGAAGAATGTCATAACGCCGGATTCCATATTGCCGGCATAGTGCCAATTCAATTTTATATTTGGGAAAATTATAAAGATAAAATAAAAAGTGAAAATTATATATTTGTATTAATGAGAAATGAGGTTTTATATTTTATAGCATGTCATAAATGTAAAATGATATTTAACAATGTGTTTAAAAATATAAAAAAGGATGACTTTTTTGATATTCTAGAACAATTTCAAATGAAGCTGAGTATTTTGATGACTGATTTTAAATTTACATATATATATTTTGTGGGTTTTCCCTATAAAGATACAATAGAAGAAGTATCTAAACAGTATATATGTAAAGATTTTGGAAAATTCATTGTAAAGTGATATTTAAGGTTTGTATGTTTTCTCATTTGACATTAATAATAGAAAAAAATAGGTATTTAAAATATTTAAGTGAGAGGTAGTTAATGTGAAGGGATTGTATTTTTTACCTCAGTGGTATAAAGAAAGAGTAAAAGCGGAAAAAGGCAAAAAACTTAAATTTACGGTTGTATTGCTCTTGATAATAAATTTGCTGCTTGTAAATATGTTTATAGTAAATAAAAATAAACTGACCAATTTGGATGGTGAATTAAAGAATTCAGTATCCAGAAAAAGTTCTGTACATTATAAAAGCGGTACATTTGAATGTTTTTTAAATTTTTACGAATACATATGGAAGGGAAAAACTTTTAAAGATATAAGTATTCAAAATAAAGATATAAATTTCAATGTAGAAGGTGAGGAAAATTGTCTTTCACTGATCAAAAATATAGAGAACACAAATAAATTTATAATAAAAGATTTAAAATGTTTAGAGATTACGGACGGGGAAAAGAAAATCTGGCAGATTAATTTAAGATTAAAATAATAGGTGGAATGATAATAATGAAAATGGCAAATAATATATTTAGATTTACCATATTAGCTCTGATCTGCAGCTGTGTGTTTTTTTTATCAAAGAATTATGCTCTTATTAAAGATTTAAATGAAAAAAACGGAGTTCTTCAATTACAAGAGAATAATTTAAAGAAGAATTTGAAGAAGACGAGTGGAATAAGTTACAGTGATGTTTTACAGAAATTAAATGGTATAGAGGGGGTGCAAATATTAAATTTTTCAAGAAGTAGTGAGGGAAAAATAACTGTAAATGTTGAAATAACAGGTGATAAAACTAAAGTTGTGGATGCTTTCAAAAAAATAAGTCAAAAAGAAAATTTTTATAGTATGGATAATATTACAATGGAACAGGACAGATATGAAAATTTAAAAGCAAGGACAGATATTAATTTTGTACCCTGAATAGGCATTTGAGTTTGCAAATAATCACAAATTTTGATAAAATAACATTGTTTGAGTGTAACAATGGAATAAATGTGATTATTTATGAATTGATGATGCCTTATTATAGGAGGAATTGCAATGTTTAAAAAGAGGATTGCGAAATTAAGAGAAGCTATGGGTAAAAAAAAATTGGATTCAGTTTTGTTGATGGGAGATCCAAATAGAAATTATTTAAGTGGATTTACGGGCAATGAAAGTTTTTCACTCATAACACAGGAAGAGGCATTCTTTATAACGGATTCGAGGTTTACAGAACAGGCTTCAGAACAGGTAAAAGATTATAAAATTTTAGAATATAGTAAAGGTATGTCCTTTGTAGATTTTTTATCAGACTTAATAGATAAAAATAATATTAAAAGGCTTGGGTTTGAGGAAAACATAGTTTCCTACAGCCAATATGTGGTTTTTAACAGTAAATTGAATTGTCAGCTTGTTCCTATGGAGGGAATTGTAGAAGAAATAAGAATAGTAAAAGATGATGATGAAATAAAGTTAATGGAAGGGGCTGCTGCTATTGCAGATAAGGCCTTTGCACATATGGTAAATTTTATAAAATCAGGCATGACAGAGAGAGAAATAGGACTTGAATTGGAATTTCATATGAAAAAGTTAGGAGCCAGTGCTCTTTCATTTCCATCTATAGTGGCCTCCGGAGTGAGATCCAGTCTTCCTCATGGTGAAGCTACTGAAAAAGTGATAAAAAGAGGAGAGTTTTTAACTCTGGATTTTGGCTGCATTTATAAGGAGTACTGTTCTGATATGACAAGAACAGTTGTGATAGGTGAACCTTCAAGGGAAATGCTTAAAATATATAATATAGTTTTAGAGGCTGAACAATTGGCCTTAAAAGAGTATAAGCCTGGCATTCCAGCAGTGGAGGTGGATGCCGTTGCAAGAAATTATATAAGTGGAAAAGGATACGGGAAGAATTTTGGCCACAGCCTGGGTCATGGAGTAGGCAGAGAAATTCACGAGGCACCTATAATTGGCTATAAAAATAATAGAAAATTGGAATCAGGTATGGTGGTCAGCGATGAACCTGGGATATACATACCGGGTTTTGGTGGAGTTAGAATAGAAGATTTGCTTGTAGTAACTGAAGATGGTGGTAGGGTTTTGTCAAAGTCGCCTAAAAATTTAATATGCATAGATTAAGTCAGCAATATTACTATGGTTAAATAGTATTTAATGATATATAATGTTAAATGGATAATAGATAGATTTATAAAGAGTTTATAAAAAATTGAATTAGGATTAAAACAGGTCGAATAAGAATGAGAAAGGGGTTAAGCCGTTATTTCAAATACTAATTTTAGAGGTAATTGAAGTTGTAGGGTGGATTTTACATCCGAATTTACGTCCCTGGAGTGTGAGACCTGACGTAGGATAGCTGTAACAGCTAGATTTCGGGCACTATGAATGGGAAAATAAGCTTGAATTAGAGCTTATATAAGACGGTAGGCAGAAAATGATATCAGCAGGAGATTTAAGAAAAGGAACTACTTTTGAACAAGATGGACAAGTGTATACAGTAGTGGATTTTCTCCATGTGAAACCGGGTAAAGGAGCAGCATTTGTAAGAACAAAATTAAGAAATGTTATCACGGGAGCAGTTACTGAAACTACTTTTAATCCTACTGCAAAATTGCAAGAGGCAGTTATAGAAAGGAAAGAAATGCAGTATTTATATTCGGATGGTCAATTGTATTATTTTATGGATCAGGAAACTTTTGAACAAATTCCATTGGAATATGAAAAGGTAGAGGATGCAATAAAGTTTTTAAAAGAGAACATGTTTGCCATAATAAAGTTTTATAAAGGGGAGGCATTTTCTGTAGAAGCTCCGAATTTTGTTGAGTTGCAAGTAACTCATACTGAACCGGGAGTTAAGGGAAATACTGCTACTAATGTTTTAAAACCAGCTACTGTGGAAACGGGGGCAGTTGTGTCCGTACCTATATTTGTAAATGAAGGTGAAACTATAAGAATTGATACAAGGACTGGAGAATATATGGAGAGAGTTTAGTAAATACTAATAAATAAATAATATTTAGGAAGTGATGTCATGGAATCCATTAAATCTAAAGTATCTTATATTAGCGGGCTGATGGATGGGCTAAAAATTGATAAAAGTACAAATGAAGGGAAAATTTTTTTGAAGATTTTAGATGTACTTGAGAGTATGGCAGAAGAGATAGAAAATTTATCTGAGGCTCAAAAATATACGGAAGACTATATGGATGCCATAGATGAGAACTTAGCATATTTACAAGATGATCTGTATGATGAAGACTATGAGGCATATAGGGATATGGTTGGAAATTTTGAAGAAGTTAAATGTCCAAATTGTGACGATACTGTGTATATAGATAAAGACATATTGAAACAAAAGGAAAATTTAACTTGTCCCAATTGTCATAACAATATACCTATTGGGGATAACAGTGTTAGTGATGATAGTAAAAATTAAATTACGTATAATAAAAGATCCTGTTAAGGTTACATACTTTAACAGGATTTTTTATTTTATTTTTATTTATATGGAATAATTTTTTAAAAATGAAAATAGGAA
>NZ_FXYI02000144.1:0-9315 GCF_900184915.1 Clostridium sp. HV4-5-A1G
TATTATAATTTATTTTTTAAAGAAATACCATATTGTATGGGCACTAAGTTAAGGTTGAATAAATCAATGAACATTTTAGATTTTTCTATCTTTAATCAAAAAAGACTTTAATTTCCTGTATATTTAAAAATAGCATATATTTCAAATAATATATTTTGCTCAAAAATAGTACAGTTATAAAAAAATTAATAATACAGAGTAAAAATTATGATTTTTATGGTATAATGTTATAGATGGAATAAGAGGAGGCATAGATCGTAAAAACGATAACAAGTGAGCAAGGAGATGTCAGATATGAAAAAGATGTCAGAAGGCGTTGTAATTGAAGTAGGACAAGATTTCGCCAAGATAAGAGCAAGTAAACACGGGGACTGCAAAAGCTGTGGATTGTGTGCAGGTGAGAATGCCACTATAGTAGATGCAAAAAATCCTGTTGATGCCAAAGTGGGACAGCATGTTATTTTTGAAGTAAAAGAGAAAAATATGTTGAAAGCCGCTTTTATTGTATATATTTTACCTCTTATTGCAATTTTTGTAGGTGCATTATTGGGAACATGGATTGCGAATAACATTGGGTATTCTGAAAGAGCACTTCAAATAGGAGGTGGAGCAATACTTTTTGTTGTTTCATTGTTGTATATAAAAATATTTGATAAGTCCACAAGTAAAAATGATACTATGAAGCCTATTATTAAACGTGTTTTATTTTAAATTACACCTAATTTTCTGATAGAAATACTAGAGCATAAAGCTGTATAGCAAATTGTGGAATATCAAATCTGTAATTTGCTATATAAGCTATTTTTATATTTATCCACACGCTGACATATTTATTCTAAAGTTCAAAATGCAACAGATAAATATCAATTAATGAAGATTTTCAGATAAGTCCTGAAATCCGCCGAATTGATATTTGAACTCTGAACTTTGATATTTGGATGGAGGCGCCGGGATAAGGCAATTTTTAATTTATAAATAATATTTTCATGCTAAAAATATTGAAAGAGGTGTTAAAGAGTGTTAAAAAGTTTTCGAGGTGGAGTGCACCCTGATGATAGTAAAAGGTATACAGCTGACAAGCCTATAGAAAAAGCACCTGTACCAGATAAAGTCTATATACCTGTAAGACAGCATATTGGTGCTCCTACATCTCCTATAGTAAAAAAAGGAGATGAGGTAAAAAAAGGACAGCTTATTGCAAAGAGTGATGCTTTTGTCTCAGCCAATGTGCATTCATCTGTTTCTGGAAAAGTTGTAGATGTAGCTGAATATCCACATCCTAATTTTGGAAAATGTTTATCCATAGTTATTCAAAATGATGGAAACGATGAATGGGCGGAAGGGATACCTGTTGAACGTAACTGGAATGACTTAACTGGAAAGGAAATAATAGGTATAATAAGAGAAGCAGGTATTGTAGGAATGGGAGGAGCAACTTTCCCTGCCCATGTCAAGCTTTCACCGCCGCCAAATAAAAAGATAGATGTTTTTATTTTGAATGGAGCTGAATGTGAACCTTATTTAACTTCTGATTATAGATCCATGCTTGAATACACTGATAGAATAGTATCAGGCATTAAAATTATCATGAAAGTCTTAAATGTGGAAAGAGGATTTGTAGGTATAGAGGATAATAAAAAGAAAGCTATTGAAATTATGACAAAAGCTTTTGAAGGTACAAATGTACAAGTTGTTGGGCTTCCTACTAAATACCCTCAGGGTGCTGAAAAAATGCTTATAAATGTTTTGACAGGCAGAGAAGTGCCTTCAGGAGGACTGCCTATGGATGTTGGAGCAGTTGTTCAAAATGTAGGTACGTGCATTGCGGTTAGTGATGCTGTAGAGAGAGGTATTCCGCTTATTCAGAGAGTTACAACTGTAAGTGGAGGAGCCGTAAAGGAGCCCAAGAATTTATTGGTGAGAGTGGGAACTACTTTTAAAGATGTTATTGATTTCTGCGGGGGCTTTAAAGATACTCCTGTTAAAATACTTTCTGGTGGACCTATGATGGGAATGGCCGAATCAAATCTTGATATACCGGTGATAAAGGGAGTTTCAGGAATACTTGCACTGGCTAAAAGTGATGTCAATACAGGAACGGAATCAGCCTGTATAAGATGCGGCCGATGTATAAAAGCTTGCCCTATGGGATTGAATCCCAGCATGCTGAGTATACTTGGACAAAATAATTTATATGAAGAAGCCAAGGAAGACTATAATCTTTTGGATTGCGTGGAATGCGGAAGCTGTGTATACACATGCCCTGCTAAACGAAATATTGTACAGTATATTAAATACATGAAATCTAAAAATGCAGCTGCAGCAGCTAGAGAAAAAGCTAAAGCGGCGGCTAAGGAAAAAGAAAAGGAAAAAGAGAAAGTTGAAAAATAATAAGGGAGTGATTAAAAGATGGCGGAAACGCAAATAAAAAAAGATGTTTTTACAGTTTCAGCATCGCCGCATATTCGCTGTGATGAATCCATTTCTAAAATAATGTGGAGTGTTAATTTGGCTCTAGCGCCAGCTGGAATTTTTGGTATAATCCATTTTGGGATGCCGGCTTTTGAAGTGATTCTGACAGGAATAATTTCTGCTGTACTTACAGAATATATTGTGCAGAAGATCAGGAAAAAACCTGTTACTATTTCGGACGGAAGTGCCTTTTTAACAGGATTTTTGCTTGCTATGTGTTTGCCTCCAGATATTCCACCATATATGGTAGCTTTCGGATCTTTTGTGGCAATAGCAATAGCTAAACATTCTATGGGAGGTCTCGGATACAACATATTTAACCCTGCCCATATTGGAAGAGCAGTACTTATGGCTTCTTGGCCTGTAGCTATGACTAGTTGGTCAAAATTGACTGCCAGTGGTGTAGATGTAGTTACTAGTGCCACTCCTCTTGGAATTTTAAAATTAGAAGGATACTCAAAATTAGTTGAAACTTTTGGTGGTACAGGGGCACTTTATAAAGCGCTTTTCCTGGGAACACGTAATGGTAGTATAGGTGAAACTTCCACTGTGCTGCTGGTTTTGGGAGGGCTTTTTCTCATATATAAGAAATATATAAACTGGAAGATTCCCGTAGTGATGATAGGTACTGTGGGAATACTTACATGGGCTTTTGGTGGAAGTGCTGGATTTTTTACGGGAGATCCTGTTTTCCACATGATGGCAGGTGGACTTGTGATAGGAGCCTTTTTTATGGCAACAGATATGGTAACTGTGCCTATGACAAACAAAGGTCAGATCATCTTTGCACTGGGTGCAGGGGCTCTTACTTCTCTTATCAGGTTAAAAGGTGGATATCCTGAAGGAGTATGTTACTCCATATTGCTTATGAATGCAGTTACTCCTTTAATAGATAAATTTACACAGCCTGTTAAATTTGGTGCAAGGAGGTAGACTTTTATGGCTAATGATAAAGATAAAAATAGTATTTTTGCGATTACTAAAAATTTGACCATTACATGTTTTATATCCGGAATTATATTGGCTGGTGTTTATTATATAACTGCACCAGTAGCAGCGCAAAAACAGGTTCAAATAAAAAATGATACCATGAAAGAATTGGTTGCGAATGCAGATAATTTTAAAAACGTAAATGGTAAAAAAGATTGGTATGCTGCTGTAAAGGGCAGTAAGACAATTGCTTATGTAGTACCTGCTGTAAGCAAGGGATATGGTGGAGATATAAATATGCTGGTGGCAGTTACACCAGATGGAAAAGTTGTAGATTTCAGCATTGTATCTCACAATGAAACACCGGGACTTGGAGCTAATGCTTCAGAGGATTCTTTCAGAGGACAGTTTAAGGATAAAAAAGCTGCTGATCTGACAGTTACAAAAGATAAGTCCAACAAGAAAAATATCCAGGCTATGACAGGAGCTACAATTACCTCAAGAGCTGTTACTAAAGGGGTCAAAGAGGCAGTTCAACAGGTTACTACATTTACAGGAGGTAAATAGATATGAAATTATGGGATGTATTTAAAAAGGGATTGATAGCGGAAAATCCTATATTTGTGCTTGCACTTAGCTTGTGCCCTGCACTGGCAACTACAAGCACGGCTTTAAATGGACTTACAATGGGATTTTGTGTGATGTTTGTTATAACTTGTAATAATACTGTAGTTTCCCTAATTAAAAATGTTGTAAACCCTAAAGTTCGTGTACCTGTGTACATCACTTGTATAGCAACTATAGTTACAGTAGTTGAACTCGTATTGCA
This sequence comes from Clostridium sp. HV4-5-A1G, assembly GCF_900184915.1. Classification (NCBI taxonomy): domain Bacteria; kingdom Bacillati; phylum Bacillota; class Clostridia; order Eubacteriales; family Clostridiaceae; genus Clostridium; species Clostridium sp. HV4-5-A1G. The sequence goes on from NZ_FXYI02000144.1 coordinate 4,232, forward strand.
GGCTTTAGCGCCATTACTGTATAAGCAGCTTGGCATTTATCTTGCACTGGTAGTTGTGTTTGCCATAATACTTGCCCGTGCAGAGGTATTTGCATCTAAAAATCCTGTAGTACCATCTTTCCTTGATGGACTTGGGATGGGATGTGGATTTACACTGGCACTTCTTGTAATAGGAATAATACGTGAGCTGTTTGGTTCTGGAACTATATTTGGCCTACATGTAATGTGGGCATCCTATAATCCAATAATGATTATGATCCTTCCTCCAGGAGCATTTATACTCATAGGATATCTGGTTGCTGTAGTAAAAGTCTATAATCAGCATGTAGAGCAAGTTAAAATGGCGAAGCTTGAAAAGGCAAATGGAGGTGAAGCATAATGGGTACTTATCTTACCTTGTTTATAAGTGCAGTAGTAATAAACAATTATGTTCTGACAAGATTTCTTGGTCTCTGTATATTCTTTGGAGTTTCTAAGAATCTGAATGCTTCAGTAGGTATGGGTATGGCAGTTACCTCGGTTATAACTCTGAGTTCAATGCTGGCCTGGGTAGTGTATCATTTTGTACTTATACCCTTTAATCTGACATTTTTAAGAACTGTTGTATTTGTACTTCTTATAGCAAGCTTTGTGCAGCTTTTGGAAACTATTATTAAAAAGCAGGCACCTGCACTATACAATATGTGGGGAATATATCTTCTTTTAATAGCTACAAACTGTATAGTACTTGCTGTACCTATTGTAAATGCTGATTCCAATTTTAATTTTCTGGAAAGTGTAGTTAATTCTATAGGATCTGGATTAGGATTTGCTATGGCTATAGTTTTAATGGCGAGCCTTAGAGAAAAATTGAGATTAGCAGATGTACCTAAACCACTGGAAGGACTGGGAGTAGCTTTTATATTGGCTGGAATGTTAGCTCTGTCATTCTTAGGTTTTTCAGGTATGATTTCTCTATAGAAAGGAGATTATGATATATGATAAATACTGCAATTATGGTTGTTATTGTAATGACTGTTATAGGTTGTGTATTTGGTCTTATTCTGGCTTATGTGAACAAGAGATTTGCAATGGAAGTAAATCCACTTGTAGAGCTTGTAGAAGATGTACTTCCCAAGGGACAATGTGGCGGATGCGGATTTGCAGGATGCAGGGCTTATGCAGAAGCAGTTGTATTAGATGAAAGTGTTCCTCCAAATCTCTGTGTTCCAGGTAAGGCAGCAGTGGCAGAACAGGTGGCAAAGCTAACAGGTAAATCGGCTCCAGCTATTGAGCCTAGAGTTGCCCATATAAGATGCGGCGGTGACTGCACGAAGGCAGTTAGAAAATATGAATACAAGGGAATAAAGGATTGTACTGCAGCAAATTTACTTCAAGGAGGCCCTAAAGCCTGTCAGTATGGATGTCTGGGTTTTGGAACCTGCGTAAAAAGCTGTCCTTTTGGTGCTATGTCCATGGGATCCAAGGGTTTGCCAATAATTGATGTGGATAAATGTACAGGCTGTGGAACCTGTGTCAAAGCATGTCCTAAACAGGTAATTGGATTCAGACTTATAGGATCAAAGGTTATGGTCAATTGCAATTCCAAGGATAAGGGTGGAGTTGTACGTAAAGGCTGTAGTGTAGGATGCCTTGGCTGCGGACTGTGTGTAAGAAATTGCCCTTATGATAATCTTAAGGTGGAGAATAATTTGGCGTCGGTAATAGATCATCATGTTTGCGTAGATAAATGCAGTGAAGCTACTTGTTTGGCTAAGTGTCCTACGGGAGCTATCAGAGCTATTGTAAGTGGAGCAGACTTGCAAGAACAGAGCAAGAAGGAAGCTGCAGCAAATGTATAATCGTTTATAGAAAAAACTAAATTGTAAAAGAGGTTGTTTTAAATTATTTTAATACAACCTCTTTTTAAACAGTGAAGAAAGATTTTCAATATTTTAAACCTTTAAACATGGGAAGTTTATATAAATTTTCAGTTAGGAATTTGGTACACCATCCTATGAAGTATCCCGTAACTATAGCGGAAATTAAAAGTACAGGAAGATAGATATATATTCTGAAATCCTCAATTATAATAGAAGCTACCAATAATTGACCAATATTGTGAAATATTGCTCCACATATGCTTATAGTAGATAAGCTGAGAAATTTTTTAAAATACTTATATAGTATAATCATGACCACATTACTTAAAATTCCACCTGCTATACTAAACATGAAGGCCGACATCGTCCCCCCAAATATTGAACCTAGAAGTGTTCTCAAAAGCATCACTGTGAGAGCCTCTTTCCAGCCAAGAAGTATTAACGCAGTCAGAGAAATCATATTTGCAAGCCCCAGTTTTATTCCTGGGAATAAAACTGGAATTTGAGATTCTATTACATATATAACTAAGGCTATGCCAACTAAAAAACTTAAAAAAACCATTTTTTTTATTTTACTCATATTTGCACCTTTGCTTCTAATATATACTTAATTTGAAAGCCCATCGTATTTTGAGTTTTTACCCTCTATATTGATTATGAGTTTATGAGGTAGACATATAATACTTTCTCCTGGCTTTGATATCCAACCGGTTTTTATGCAGATTTTGTCTGGGCAATCTGCATCTTCTATTCGTATTTTCCCATTTTCAACTTCTACTAAATTAAAGTGAGAAGTCTTGTACTTTATTTTAAATTGTTTTCTACCTTTTACCTTATTTAAATCTATGGTATTTATAATTTTACCCTCTTGTTTTATAACTGCAATTTTATGAGAACCTTTGACGTATAATCTATATGAAAAAACTCCAATGAAGCTTGATATTATTAAAATCAATATACAGATTGCAGCTATTTTATCTCCTTTTTTCATTGTGTCTCTCCTCATTTTTATATTATGAAAATTTAACAGACCGATCTCCCTATGATTTTACTATAATGAAAATGTATTTACAATGTTTTTATAATAAATTTTAAGCAAGAAACAAGGTGGTTAATAGGGACTTTGTGGTATAATGTATCTTATAATGTGAGAATTTAAGAGCAAAATTCTATTAGGGGGTAGTATTGTGGACGAAAATTTAAAATGGGTAACTGATCAGAGGCTCAAAAGGACTATGGAAAATTTAGAAAAAAATAACATGGAAGCTTATTTTGTAAACAGCAAAAAGGAAGTTATAGATAAGCTAGGTGAAATCTTAAAAGATGGCGATACGGTTTCTGTGGGAGGATCAATGTCTCTGTTTGAGGCAGGTGTAATTGATTTTTTGAGAAATGGAAATTATAAATTTTTAGATAGGTATGCTGAAAATTTAAAACCTGAAGATATTAAAGATGTTTTTAGAAAGAGTTTTTCTGCAGATGACTATATAGTGAGTACAAATGCACTGACTGAAGATGGAGAGCTCTATAATGTGGATGGAAATGGGAATAGGGTAGCTGCCATGCTGTATGGTCCCGACAAGGTAATAGTTATTGTGGGAATAAATAAAATTGTGTTGAATTTAGATGAAGCCATAGACAGGGTTAAGTACTGCTCGGCTCCTGCAAATGTGAAGAGACTAAATGCAGGCAATCCCTGTGCTAAATTGGGATATTGTGTAGATTGCAGCAGCAGCGGAAGGATATGTAATGAATACACACTGATAAAAAGACAGAATCATAAGGGAAGAATAAAAGTAATAATAGTAAATGAGGCTTTAGGATACTAAATGCATTGTTTGATGTTTGAACTCTGACATTTAAACTTTAGCGTGGGACCTGTATTTTTGGACAGGTCCTTCTAAAGCTGTGGCATTTGTAATGAAAAAGAACTTTACCATAAATCTAAAATTCAATATAACTGTTCCCGTCAAGAGGAATCAATACTTGAATTTCGGGAGAACCGGATAGGTTTCCCACTGAGTATATACTGTAAAATCTGTTTGGAGTTAATCGTACGTTAGGTACATGAAGGACTCTGCTGTGGGAATCAGAAGTATTTACCTCCAGAGTATATACTCCAGGATTTATAGGTATATATTCTGTTATTTCTTTGTAGGAAACGTTCGGGAAAAGTATATTTCCATTGGAAAGTGCAAGATCCAGTTCTGTAGAATCAGAAGTTAAATTTATAAATCTTATAAGGGATCTGTTGGGAATTCTTGGACGACGTATATCTTCTATAGGCAATAGGCTTATGTTTGGGTAGCGGTCTATAGCGGCTATGGTAAATATTTTTTCTGCTGGTATAGGTAGAGTTTCATCTATAATTGGATTTTGCACGCTTCCTGCTGGAAATACTCTTATATTGTAAGTTCCGTAAGGTATATTTATATAGTTGGAAAAAGATTTATAGGTTAAATTTCTAAACAATAGGCGCTCGTTTAAATATACATCTACTGCAGGAGAATTAGGGCTGGCATTTAAGAACCTTATATAGGAAACAGGAGCGGTTTGAGGCATTCTATAGTGAGTTCTATGTGCAAAGTAAGGACAAACGAACATAATGTTCACCTTTCATTATATTTATACATTTATAATATATGTTTATTTCTGCAGCTGTGATACAATAATGTAAAGTTTAAGGATGAGCTATTGGAATTAGTAATTCTTAAAAATGTATTTGCCTAGATAATATAAATTTAAGGATATGGGAATTTTATTCATGTCTATATAATCCATAGGGTAGTTTCCATCCCAGGGATAGATAGACAGGTATTTTTCATTATATACGTTTATAAGCAGTTTTTCTTTATTGAAGGTAAATATAATTTTGTAGGAAGTTTTGTTGGGAAGATCTTTTGGCCTATCTATGAAATTATTCTTTTTAAGGATTTTTAACATGCTTTTTATATCTGAAATGTTTCTTTCTCCTAGTTCCTCTTGGTCATGAAAATTACTTTCTTCTATAATACATTTTTTAGGTGAAGATGTGGTTAAATTTTGAGCAAGTAAATTCGTATAATAAAAATTATTTGGTTTTTTGCGAGAAGGAAATGTATTATTTAATTTATAATTACATGATGTAAGAGTAAAAATACTGATCAAAATAACACTTAAAAGTATAAAAAATTTTTTCATTATAATCACCTTTATATAGAGTATTATAAATAAAATTTATGT
>NZ_FXYI02000145.1:0-9261 GCF_900184915.1 Clostridium sp. HV4-5-A1G
CTACTCTTATAGCTTAGTCTGCAGCGTCAGATGTTTATAAGAGAGAGGATATTATTAGTGCTTTTTATAAAGCCCTGGAGGTATGTATAATGCTAAAAAGAACTATAACTGCAGAATTAATTAAAAAATTCAATGAACTATTGATTAAAATATTGGAGTATAAAAAAAATAAAAATTATGATGAAGCTTTAGATTCAATCGATACCGCTTTTAAAGACATGTTTAGGCTGAGTTTAAAATTTTTTAACTCTTTTTCTGTAGAAAATTTAATGGAAATAGTAAAAATTAATGGAACTGTAAACACAGATAAATGCATAATAGTAGCTAAACTGTTAGAAGAAGAGGGTAATATTTTAGAAACTCAAAATAAACTGGATTATTCATTTTACATACATCAAAAATCCCTGCATTTATTTTTAAATGCCTATTTAGGCAAAACAGATGACTGCAAATTAGAAATTTATTTTTCAGACATAGATTCCATTATAAATAAAATATCTCAGTACAAATTAACCCACGAACTCCAAAATCAAATTATAAACTACTATACAAGCTGCCACAAATATGATAAAGCTGAAGATATGGTATATGAGATTTTACAAGAAAATAATTATAGCACTGAATTCTTAAAATACTCCATAGAATTTTACAAAAATCTATTATTAAAAGATGACAGTGAATTATCTGCTGGCAACCTTCCTCGCCAGGAAATATTAGATTCTCTATCTTCTCTAACATCCCGTTTACAAAGCTCAGGCAATATATAGTAACATGAAAAATAGTCTAAATAATAAAATCCCACCATGCCGTATCGTGAGTTACTTTGAACCCGCTCCCAGCAGGTGGGCATCTCCTTCTTGCTTCTTGTGCCCGAAATAAATCAGGTTTCATTCCACAAGAAGAGTTAAATTCCCTTCTATAAAATGTTCGGTCAACATCAACTCATTCTACGTACACAGCAGGAATTCTTCAATTTTAAGTGTAAATAAAAATTTATTTTCTTTAAACTCTCAACATTATTATACTACATTTTTCAAATTTTATCTTTATCAAATATATATTTAATTGTCCCTATTTAAATCTTTTATGCCAATTCCAAGCTCCTCCAGTTGGACTTCATCTACTACGTTAGGAGCCTCTGTCAGTGGACAAAATGCATTTTGATTCTTAGGAAATGCTATGACATCTTTTATATTGTCAGTATTTGCCAAAAACATCACCATCCTGTCAAATCCATAGGCCAGGCCACCATGGGGTGGTGGCCCAAATTTAAAGGCCTCCAGAAGATATCCAAACTTTTCCCAGGCACTTTTTTGTGTAATTCCAATTACCTGAAACATCTTTTCCTGCAGCTTGGTGTCATGTATTCTTATACTTCCTCCGCCCAATTCCTCTCCATTCAATACTATATCGTAGGCCTTGGCCCTTACTCTGCCTGGATCACTTTCCAGATATTGTATATCCTCATCCATAGGCATAGTGAATGGATGGTGTTCTGCCTGATATCTCTTTTCCTCCTCATTATAGGACAAAAGAGGAAATTCCGTTATCCAGACAAACCTAAATTCATCGTTATTTTTTAAAATGCCAGTTTCCTTTGCCATATGAACTCTAAGCGCACCTAAACTTTCAAGTACAACTTTATTTTTGTCAGCAGCTATGAGTATAAGATCCCCCGGCACTGCCTCCATCCTATTTAATATTTTTTTCGTGTCTGTTTCTGTTAAAAATTTTGATGCAGATGACTTAACTTCATCTTCTCTGTACTCTATCCAAACAAGTCCCTTAGCCCCATAATCCTTTACAAACTCCACCAGCTTATCAATCTGCTTTCTACTCATAGAGGAGGAGTTCTGGACTCTTATGGCTCTCACCGAGCCGCCATTTTCAATGGCATTTTGAAATACCTTAAAGTCAGTATTTTTCACCACATCAGTTATGTCATTTATCTCCATACCGAACCTCAAATCCGGTTTATCGGTTCCGTATTTTTCCATAGCAACCTTATATGGCATTCTCTCTATAGGAAGCTTTATATCCAGATTTAGAATCTCTTTAAACACTCTCTGAAGCAATCTTTCATTTACGTCCATCACATCTTTCTGCTCTACAAAGGAAAGTTCCATATCAACCTGGGTAAATTCAGGCTGTCTATTTGCCCTTAAATCTTCATCTCTAAAGCATTTAACTATCTGAAAGTATTTGTCAAACCCCGAAACCATTAAAAGCTGTTTATAAAGTTGTGGTGACTGGGGAAGAGCATAGAATTTGCCCTTATAATTTCTGCTGGGCACAAGGTAGTCTCTGGCCCCTTCTGGTGTACTTTTTCCAAGCATTGGAGTCTCTATTTCAACAAATCCCTCTTCATCCAGAAAATCCCTTATAACTTTAGCTATTCTGTGTCTCAATCTGAGTATTCTCTGCATATCAGGCCTTCTTAAGTCAAGATATCTGTATTTAAGCCTTATATTTTCATCTGTATCCAAATTTTCCTTTATATATATAGGAGGTGTCTTAGATTCTGAAAATATTTTTATACATTCTCCTTTTAATTCCACCATACCAGTGGGAATTCCCCTATTGGGCGCTTCCCTTTTTACAATAACTCCAGTAGCAGCTATGCAGTATTCGGATTTTACATTATCTGATTTCTGAAATGCTTCTTCATTTATCCCTTCTCCAAATACAATCTGGAGTATTCCAGTTCTATCTCTGAGATCCACAAATATCAGGCTGCCTAAATTTCTTTTCCTTTGAACCCAGCCCATTACTGTAACTTTTTCACCTATATTATTTTCTCTAAGTTCACCACACATATGAGTTCTTTTAAGCCCATTCAATGATTCTCCCATTACATTCGCCGTATAATGCTCCTTATCATCACATTAAATAAGTGCATTTACCCGTTTCATTGTGCATGAAGTTAAACTTCTCTGGTCCCGCACTCCAAGGTATGTTCTCACATTATAAATCTCTCAATAATGTTACTTTAACGGTTTTTCAACTCCTATTCTTCTCATTATTTGACCATTTAAATTTTTTATAAGATTTTATAATTTAACTAAGTTTAGGATTTCATCCATATTTTCTAAATTAATTGAAAATTGTTTTCCATCAAACATTCTCTTAAATTTAGCAACATTTGACTGTAATTCATCCTCACCTATTATAACTGTAAATCTAGCATCTATTTTATTTGCATATTTCATTTCGGCCTTTACACTTCTATTCATATGATCACATTCACATCTTAAATTTTTCTCTCTTAATTTATTAACCAGTTCAAGAGCCCTTATCCTTGCGTTATCTCCCATAGCACCTATATATAAATCTATATAGGGAAGCTTTGGTATTTCTATCCCATTTTCTTCCAATGTTAGAAGTGTCCTCTCTATGCCCATCCCAAATCCTACGGCAGGCATCTGTGGTCCTCCAACCTCTTCTATTAGATAATCATATCTTCCACCGCCGCATACGGTTATATCATTATCGATTATTTCAAATACAGTCTTGCTGTAATAATCAAGTCCCCTCACTATCAACGGATTTATCTTGTACTCTATGCCCAAAGCAGTTAAATATTTCTTCAATTTCTCAAAATGATCCCTGCACTCATCACATAGGTAATCCAGTATCAATGGAGCTTCCTTTACTATTTTCTTGCAGCTCTCCACTTTGCAATCCAGTATTCGCATGGGATTCTTATAAAATCTGCTTTTACAGGTATCACACAGCTCATCGTATTTTTCAGATAGAAAATTTTTTAAGATCTCATTATATTTTTTCCTGCATTTAGGGCATCCTATACTGTTTATGTTCAATTCCAGCCCCCTTATACCAAGTTCCTTATACACTCTCATAGCCAGACTTATGACTTCTGCATCCAGTGAAGCTTCCCCAGCACCAAAAGCCTCTATACCAAATTGATGGTGCTCTCTAAGTCTTCCCTTCTGAACACTTTCATACCTTAAAACCGGTGTAAAATAAAACAATTTAGTTGGCTGAGCTTCATTATACAAACTGCTTTCCACAAAAGCTCTTACCGCTGGTGATGTCCCCTCAGCTTTAAGAGTAAGGCTTCTTCCTGATTTGTCTTGAAATGTATACATCTCTTTTTGAACAACATCCGTAGTCTCACCTACTCCTCTTTCAAAAAGTTCTGTGTATTCAAAAACAGGTGTCCTTATTTCCCTGTATCCATAAGAAGCAGCTATATTTTTAAATATATTTTCTAGATAATGCCATTTGTAAGACTCCGCAGGCAATATATCTTTAGTACCTCTTGGTGCTTGTATAATCATAATATTCTATTTCCTCCCCGATTATCTGATGACAAAATTATAATTATACGAATTTTATCATCAATTTACTTACAAACATATTCAATACAATGTATCTAAAAGTTTTATTTTCTTTTGAACCATTTCGTCCACCCTGTTTATATACTCTCTCACATCCTTCACATTTGCCTGCCTTTCCAACCTATTCTCATCTAAAAATATAACTTTAGTAACAGCATCAGCTCCACAGGCTATTATGGTCTGACGTTCCTCAATCATCTCCACATTATAAATTCCTGAATTACGAGCTCTTGTATATCCTATATTTTCCATATTGCCTACCATATTTTTTTGCCTGTACATATAATATGGCTTCATTCCCAACGTTTCAGCCAATAAAGCGGTCCTATTATACATTGAATTTAACTCTCTATTACCAGCAATGGAATACTTTATATTATTTATTATATTTTCATAGAGTCTGGATGCCCTCTTTACAGACAACCCATGCACTGTCAGATTGTCCGGAGAAAGTCTTTCTATTTCCTCACAAGTCCTATTTATATGGTCTATTCTCTCACCAGGAAGGCCTACAATTATATCCATGTTTATATTGTCAAATCCACATTGCCTTGCCATATAAAATTTTTCTTTTATATCTTCTACGGAGTGCCCTCTTCCAATAAATTTTAATGTACTGTCATTCATTGTCTGTGGATTTATACTTATTCTATTTACCTTATATTTTTTCATGGTTTCCAATTTATTCAAAGTTATACTGTCAGGTCTGCCGCATTCTACATCAAATTCACTTATTTTATGATTACATACAAAACCATTATATATTTCATTCATTATTTTTTCAAATTTTTCATCACTTACGGCTGTAGGAGTCCCTCCTCCAAAATACACACATTCTACATTTAGGCCATGTTCTATTATATAATTTGAAATCTTTCTCAATTCACAAGTCAAGCTGCAGAGGTAATCATCTACAATATTTCTACATTTTTCAATTGGATTAGAGGCAAAAGAACAGTAAATACACCTAGTAGGACAAAAGGGCATTCCTATATACACACTTACATTCCTACTATCGGCATTTACTACATCTTTCTCAGAATTTGCTATATCGACACAAAGTTCCGATTTATCCTTTTTACAGCAAAAGTGCCTATAAAAATATTCTACTATATATTCTCTGCTCCTACCCTCTTCTACCAACTTTAGCGCTATTTTGCTGGGTCTTATTCCAACCAATGTTCCCCAGGGTAAGTTTTTTTGTATCCTCTCATTAAAATATAAAAATACTATTTTTTTTATATTTTCATTTTCTGTCAAACCATTCTGGAATTCTACCCTATAACTGCTTTCTCTATCTTTTATTGCAACAATATTCTCAAGTATTACAATGTTAAAATCCCAGTTTTCGTCTTTTACAAAAATTATACGTTTGAAATCATAAAATAAATTTACTATTTCAAATATTACATATCTATACCTATTAGAATTTAATTTTATTCTTATTTCCATAATTCACTTAAAAAAGCATTGACTGTATCCATAAAATGCTAAATAAAACCCCTTTCTCATAAAAAATAAATATTAAGACTTCCTACCAGATATAAATGGATTGTAAATTTTTTCCTTACCAATAGAGCTTTTGAGACCGTGTCCTGGAAGCACCTTTGTATCGTCTGGGAGAATCATGAGTTTACTTTTTATACTATCTATAATTGCATCAAAATTTCCTCCTGGAAAATCAGTTCTGCCTACAGAACCCTGAAAAAGCGTGTCTCCAGTAAAAACTAAATTTTCTGCTAAGAAACTCACCCCTCCAGGTGTATGTCCAGGTGTAAATATCACTTTCAATCTAATATCTCCAACTTTAAATATCTGATTATCTTTAAAATAAATATCAGGTTCTCCTGCAATAGTACCATACATAAGATCTTTTCTCTGCATCATTTCATAATCCAACTTATTTATTCCTATGAGAGCTTTATATTCACTCTTTATCTGATCTGCTGCTCCCGTATGATCTGCATGGCCATGGGTAAGTAATATATATTTAACTTTGCACCTAGAAGCATCTATTGCGTTTACTATATCATTTAAATCTCCACCAGGATCAATTACCGCACATTCCGCAGCATTTTCATCTGATAGTATATAGCAATTAGCCGCATACACCCCTACAATTAATTTTCTCAATTTCACAAAAAACACCTCCTACCTTGATAAATTATGTTCAAAATTTTTTCTTGCTATCCACTAAAATAGTCACAGGTCCGTCATTTTCTATAGTGACCAGCATGTCTGCACCGAATTTACCACTTTCTACTCTGTCTACTGAATTTTTACATTCTCCTATAAACTTCTCATATATAAGGTTAGCTTTATCACCTGGCAAAGCTCTTATAAAACTCGGTCTTCTTCCTTTTCTGCAGTCGCCGTACAGGGTAAACTGTGAAATTATAATCAGTTCCCCCTTTACATCCAGAAGAGATTTATTTAATTTTCCATTTTCATCTTCAAATATCCTCAAATTCAATATTTTATCCTTCATATAGGTAATATCTTCATCCTTATCTTCCACAGATATCCCCAGGAGCACATTTAGACCATTTCCTATTTCCCCTATAGTTTTTCCATTCACTTCCACCTTGGAACTTTTCACTCTCTGAACTACAGCTCGCATAATCACACCCCTTAATTTAACAGTTAATTTTCTGTTCTATAAACTTCAGTAACACCCTTTACCTTTCTCAATTTTCTCATTACATCTTTGAGTTCATCAATACTGGATATCTTCAATTTCATTTTTACAACAGCTATTCCGTTTTTAATCGGTTTAGCATTTACAGCATAGAGATCAATCTTACTGTCATTTATTATATTCATCAATTCAGATAAAAGCTTTTGCCTGTCTTCGGCTTCTATTTTAATTTCGGTAATATACTCGCCTTTAGGTTTCCCCCAACTCACCTCCACTACCTTATTATCTTTGTTTTTCATCAAAAAGTCTATATTTTTACAATCTTTTCTATGAATAGAAACTCCTCTACCCTTGGTTATATAGCCTATTATAAAATCGCCCGGTACTGGATTACAGCATTTTGCAAATCTAACAAGTACATTGGTTTCACCTTTTACAATCACTCCTGGAGATTCTTTACGCCTTTTATGTGGTTTAGATGTAACTTTATCCAGTTTATCTCTTAATTTTTTCCAATCATCAATATCCATTCTGGAAGTCTGAATATACATATCCTTCATCTTTAAAACTATAACAGAAGAATTCAAACCGCCAACTCCCACTGAAGCATAGAGATCATCCATAGAATTCATATTGTATTTTTTTAGTACAGAATTTATGATTTCACCTTTCGCAATTTCTCCAAAATTATATCCTTGTTTCTTTGCCTCTTTTTCAAGAAGCTCTTTACCTTTCAATATATTTTCTTCTCTCTTGGCTTTTTTAAACCAGGATCTTATTTTGCTTTTAGCTTGATTACTTTTAACTACATTTAACCAATCAATACTGGGACCCTTGGGGGTACTTGATACAAGTATTTCTACAATTTCTCCCGTTTTCAAGTGATAATCCAGGGGTACCATTTTTCCACTTACTTTTGCCCCAATACAGCTATTTCCTATATCCGTATGTATCTTATAGGCAAAGTCTATAGGGGTTGCCTCATAGGGCAGATTTATAACAGTACCTTTAGGTGTAAACACAAAAACTTCATCTGAAAACAGGTCTATTTTAAATCTTTCCATAAATTCTTCTGCATCCGAAGTTTCTCTTTGCCATTCCAACATTTCTCTGAGCCAGGTAAGCTTTTTATCAATATCCTCTGCGGTTTCAATTCCCTCTTTGTACTTCCAGTGAGCTGCTATACCATATTCTGCAGTTTTATGCATTTCAAAAGTTCTTATTTGTATTTCAAAGGGCTTCCCCTGGGGTCCTATAACAGTAGAATGCAGTGATTGATACATGTTGGGCTTTGGCATAGCAATATAATCTTTAAATCTTCCCGGTATAGGTTTATATATAGTATGAACTATTCCAAGAGAAGCATAACAATCTTTTACCGTATCCACTATAACTCTCACAGCAGTCAAATCGAAAATTTGATCTATAGTTTTATTTTTCTTTACCATTTTTCTATAGATACTGTAAAAATGTTTCGGCCTGCCTTCAATATCCGCATCTATACCCGCTTTTTTTAAATTTTCTTTTAATTGATTTATTATCTGCTCTATATGTTTTTCTCTCTCTACCCTTTTTTCCGCAATTTTTCTCACTATAAAGTAGTATTCATTTTGGTTTATATATCTAAAGGCTAGATCTTCCAATTCCCATTTAATTTTAGACATTCCCAGTCTATGTGCCAATGGTGCATATATATCAAAAGTTTCCTTTGCCTTTTCCTTTTGCTTTTCTACGGGCAAGTACTTCAATGTTCTCATATTATGAAGTCTATCAGCCAACTTTATCAGTATAACCCTAATGTCATTTGCCATGGCAAGCAGCATTTTTCTCACGTTGTCAGCCTGCTGTTCCTCTTTGGTCTTATATTCTATTTTTCCCAGCTTAGTAACACCCTCGACTAAATTTGCTACTTCAGGACTAAACTCCCTGCTCACATCCTCATGACTAAAATCAGTATCTTCTATAACATCATGTAAAAGCCCTGCCACTATTGTGCCAGTATCTAATCCCATTTCCGCCAATATACAAGCTACTTCTACAGGGTGCATTATATAAGGCTCGCCAGATTCCCTTTTTTGTCTTTTATGGGCTTCATCGGCAAAATAATACGCTTTTTTAACCATATCTTTATCTATATTATTACAATTTTTATCTATTAATTCCATCAATCGTTCTAACATACCGATACTCCCTAAAATCAATGGCTGGTCTATTAAACCAGCCATTATTTTTTATTAACATTATATTATATACTTTTAAAAC
>NZ_FXYI02000146.1:0-9218 GCF_900184915.1 Clostridium sp. HV4-5-A1G
ATATTTTTTTTATAAATTATTTTATCTTCCAATTTAAACTTATCTCTAGATATCTTTTTATTGAGCACAACTTCACTGTTAAATTTGCTTTCATATTCTCTCATCAGCTTGGTATATCTCTCATATATATCCCACAGGGTAGCACCCTTTAAAATCTGGGATATACTCGCTTCTTTTGATTCAATTATCTCTGGCTTTTTACCATACATCTTTCCTACTCTATCACATCTTTCTTTTAAAAATTCAGCTGCCATCTTGAATTTTTTATATTGAAGCAATTTATCCACTAACTCTTTTCTAGGATCCTCCTCTTTATCTTCATTTTCTTTCTCCAAGTCTGACTCTGGAAGTAAAATCTTTGATTTCATCTCTATAAGCGAAGCTGCAATTACTATAAACTCGGATGCTACATCTAAGTCCATTTCCCTCATGGTATTTATATATTTTAAGTACTGCTCTGTGATTTCATAAATCTTTATATCATATATACTCATTTTATTTTTTTTTATAAGATGAAGCAGTACATCAAAGGGTCCCTCAAAATTTCTTATTTTTATATTTAAAGACATCTACATATTCTCTCCTAAATTTTCAGTTAAATATTTTTGCCCATAGTCTATTCCAGAATTCAGTTCAATTTTCATTATGCTCCTCAAGATCCTTCCTATAGACTTTCCATCCTTTACTCCTTTAGAAGCTATATATTTTCCACTTAAAGAAGGCCTATAATCTCTTAAATTATAAATATAATTATATATCTTATAATTCAATTTTGAGTTCCAGCTTAATAATACAAGCTCATAATCATCCATCTTCCTCAATATTGTATATAACCTATAATTATCCATTGTACCCATAATCAAATCAGCTGCCTCATGAGAATCTTCATTGGAACATTCAATAGCACTTCTCAACTCTTTATTCAAAATTGAATTTTCAGCTAGTATTGATCTATATTTTCTATCCCTCATGGAATAAAATAATTTAAGGATCCTCATATCCACCCTGCTTGTACAACTATATCTTTTATCTTGGTTTTCCTCCTCAAGTTCAATTTTTAAGAGGCGTTCATCTACATCAAATATTTTTAAATCATTACACAGATAAATGTTTTCTTTCCAATTCTCCTCACAGCACAGAAGGTATATTTCCTTTACTATTCTATCATTACTTATAAGACTAAATACACCCTTTTCCACGCATTTTTTTATTTCATCTTTGTCTTTTAAACTAAATTTATATCTCACAGCATATTTTATAGCTCTAAATATTCTAGTTGGATCTTCATTATAGCTATTAGGATGTATTTTCCTCAAAACTCTATTTTTTAAATCCTGTATGCCCCCACAGACATCTATTATACATTTTTTTTCAATATCGTAGGCCAGGGCATTTACAGTAAAGTCCCTTCTATACAAATCCTCATATATACGGGATGGAGAAATTCTAGGTAATGCCCCATCTATAAAATAATATTCCTTTCTGCATCTTATAAGATCTATATTTACACCATTTTCAAAAACTAAAAAAGCTGTTTGAAATTCACTGTGATACTGACAACATTTTAATTTCTGCAGTTCATCTAAAATAACCTTTGGATCTTCCTCTAAGCATATATCAATATCTTTCACTTTATTTCCTAAAATAGCATCTCTAACAGCCCCTCCTACTATATATGACTTTATTCCCCTGCGTTTACATAAATCCATGATTTCATTTACAATTTTTATCTCATCACAAGTTAATGCCTCTAAAATTTCCATACTAATTTTCTCCCCTAATTTTTAAATAGCAATCAGAAAATCCAATGAATTTCAGAAAACAATACAGTAAAATATCAAATTTGTACTTTTCTCTTCCGGATAAATTGAATTTTCTGACCTTATTATACTATATATTTTCTGTACTAAAAACATATATATCATATTCCCTGAGGCAAAACATTTCTGATGTTATCCTTTAAGTTGCTAAATATTCCTGGTCTTTTTACATTTCTATCACTGCGTAAATCGACTTTACCCACCATTTCCCCATTTACATATACATCACAATATCCTACCTTCTCATCTTTTTTATATCTCTTTTTATTTTTATCTATGATACACTTATAGGTGATTTTACTATCTTTTCCCTTTTCCGTTATTGCGTTTAAATCTGAAGAGGCTTTGGCAATAAAAAATCTGCTCCCGCTTTTATTCAAGTTGATCTTCTCTACATTACTTCCCTTTTTAAAGACATTTTTACAGGAATATTTTGAAAATCCATAATTCATAAGCATGCTAGCATCTTTATTCCTCACCTTATAAGTAGGTGAACCCATGATTATTGCCAGCATCCTCACTCCATCTCTAAGGGAAGTAGCAGATATACAATATTTCGCCGAACTAGTAAAACCTGTTTTCAATCCATCACATCCATTAAAAAATCTAACCAGTTTATTATGATTTACCAGTTCTATGGGGCTTTTTCTTCCTTCAGATATGGTCTCCATATATGTTCCCGTATATTTCAATATAGCAGGATGTTTAAGCAGTTCTCTTGACATTATACCTATGTCATAGGCAGAGGTATAATGGCCTTCTGCACTTAATCCTGTACAATTTTTAAAAGATGTATCCTTCATTCCAAGTTGTTCTGCCCTCTTATTCATAAGGTTCACAAATGCATCCTCACTGCCGGCTAAATATTCCGCCATGGCAACTGCTGCATCATTCCCAGATGCTATACCTATCCCCTTTAGTAAATCCTCTACAGTTCTCACTTCTCCTGTGTCCAGAAGCATAGAGCTTCCACCCATTTTCTTTGCATTTTCACTTACGGTAACCTTATCTGACAGAGATATCTTGCCGGAATCTACAGCCTCCATACTCAGAAGCATAGTCATCACTTTTGTAACAGAAGCTGGTTCCAGTTTTTCATGAGAATTTTTTTCGAATATTATTTTTCCACTTGAGGGCTCTATAAGCAATGCAGATTTAGCATCTACATTCAAATCTGATTTTATAGCTTTGATCTCCGATCCATCGGATTTACTTAAGGGTTCAGCTTTAACAGGCATACTTTCTATACCTAATATAAAGATCAAATTTAACATCAAGCTTATTAAAGTCAATGCTTTCTGCTTTTTCTTCATTTAATATTTCTCCTCCCTTTAAAATGTATTTCCTTCCGAAGTTATTAATATTATCACACAAATACAATAAAAAAATACATGGGATAAAATAAAATTAAAATAAAGTGGAAAGCTAAATTGGATAAATTATAAAGATATGAAAGAGGGATTAATTACATTGTCACAAAAACATAATTTAGAATATCAAGAACAGCTATATCTTAAAATGCTTCTTCACTATGAAATGCAAAAAAGCAGGCTGGTTGCACTTGATAGTAGTATTTCAAAACTCTATCTTCTCAACCTTGATAGCCTGCTCCCTATAATCAAGCCTTTATATTCTTTTTAAAGATTCATTATGCTAAATAAATATTTTAATCTATGGTTTCGCCTATACCTGGGTTAATTTAAATACTCGACTGTAATCTTTAAGTTTGGTAAAGCACTTTTCAAAGAATCTATTTCATTATCACTTAATTGACCTTCTGATATACGAAGTTCTTTTAAATTAGTTAAATTTTTTAATGGGCTTATGTCTTTTATATTATTTTTACCTATATCAAGGGTTTGTAAATTAGTTAAATTTTTTAATGGACTTATATCGCTTATTGAATTCATGCTTAAATTGAGAATTTGTAAATTAGTCAAATTTTTTAATGGACTTATATCACTTATTGAATTTCTATATAAAATAAGAGTTTGTAAATTAGTCATATTTCCCAGCGAATTTATATTACTTATTTGATTATCTCCTAATGCAAGTTCCTGTAAATTAATTAGATTTTTTAATGGGCTTATATCACTTATTTGATTACTGGAAAACTCAACACGTCTTAGATTAGTTAAACTTTTGATAGCTCCTATATCGGTTATCTGATTACCACCTAATCCAAGCTTTTGTAAACTAGTTAAATTTTCAATTCCGCTAATATCTTTTATTTTACTATAATAAAAATTTACTTCCAACACCTTATCTACATCGCTTTTATATAAAGTACCAGTGGGCTTATTTGCAGTTAATCTTACTGCCTGTTCTAAATTTTTATCTTTAAAAGTTATCATTGTATTACCTTCACTTATGGCACTATTTATTTCATTAACTATAGAAGCCGGAATTACACCAGTTCCGCCAATTGCTTCTATCTCAGTATTTTCTGCAGCTTTAGTTTTGATATAATCTATAGCATTTACATTTGATCCTTCAGTATCAATTAGTATAAGCGGTGCTGAATACTTTCCAGCTGCAGCTGAAGCAATTAATGGATCTGAATAGCTATTTTCTGATGAATTTGCTACATAAATTTTGTCATTCTTTAGATCACTGTCAAATGCCTTTAATACATTTAAATTTGTAGCAAATCTGTCCGATCCACCGTTCACTCTCCTATCTGCATTTAGTGCATTATATATTGAATCACTTACTACAGTAGTGGTTCCTACTACTGTAACGTTTGAATTCTTTGCAAAATCGATTGTCTTCTGTATTGAATTCAGATCGTTATTTGTAAGCAATAATATATCCCCATCAGCAGCAGCTACTGGTGCTGCTGACAATGCATCTGAAAAATTAGTTCCTGCTACTGCTATTATGTTGTCCTTGCTTACTCCCAAATCCACCAATTTGTTTGCTATAGCCAGGTTTGTCTCATATCTTGTAGTTCCCCCAAGCCTGGTTACTTTATAATTTGATGCTTTTAATCCATCTTCAATAGACCGGGATATGGAACCTGTACCTCCAATAATATATACATTCTTTGGTTTTAGTTTTTCCAGTGCACCTTCAGCATTAGAATCAAGCATCTGCGAACCTGTAAGCAGTATTGGTGCATCCAGTTTCTTGGCCAATACAGATGCACTTACTGAATCTGCATAACCTTCTCCTGAGACCAATACAACGGTATCGCTGTTTGCAAAAGTTGCTGCAGCAACTTTTGCTGCTGTTTCATATCTTGTTGAGCCACCTATTTGCGTTACCGAACCTGCTGCTTTAACAAATCCAGTTGTAAATGCTGTAGTTAGCACTAATGACATGAGTGTAATACCTGCAAATGCATTTATTCTTTTTTTATACATGGACAATTCCTCCTTTAAAGACTCATTTTTTACAGAAGTCAAGTTAAAAATGTATATTTCAATAAATTTATAAGAATTTGTTCATAACCAAATTCACTTACAAAGGCAGAGCTTGTATTATTTTAAAATTTAAATCGGCTGCACTGCTTTTGAAACTAATAGTTGAAATACCAAATACAACTGCAAAAAACAAAGATAATATTATTTTACTTTTGTTTTTCACTTTATGCTTTTACCCTGGTGATTCAAATAGGGCCGTCACACTAATTGATTAGTGCAGCAGCCCCTATATTTTTACCTACCCCCATTATGACCTGGGGTGAGACTTTTTATAAACTTCAGCAATTTTATTTCTTTTCAAAACCGACGAATAAATCTGGGTTGCGGAAAGATCTTTATGGCCCAAGAGCTCTTGTACAGATTTAATATCCGCTCCATTTTGAAGTAAATGCACGGCAAAAGAATGTCTTAATGTAAAGGCATTTATATTTTTATCTATTTTAGCTTCTTTTGCATAGTATTTTATTATTTTCCAAAATCCCTGCCGGCTCATTTTTACTCCCTTTAGATTTAAAAATAAAATATCCAAATTATATACATTTAATTCCGGCCTTATATCTAAATATTTTTTTAAATACTTCACAGCTACAGAACCTATAGGCACTATTCTCTCATTATTCTTGGAATTACTACATTTTACATATGATAATTTTAGATTTATATCATATAACGTAAGATTTAGAAGTTCCATTACTTTCATTCCAGCAGCATACATCACCTCAAGCATAGCCTTATCCCTTATCCCCTTGTCAGTGCTTAAATCCGGCGATGAAAGGAGCTTGTCTACTTCTTCTATAGTCAATACCTCCGGTACATTATGCACTATTTTGGGAATTTGATAGTATAAAATCGGGTTTTCATTTACAATTCCCTTAAGCATGAGATATTTGTAAAAATTTCTAAGGGATACAATATTTCTAACTATTGAAGATACGGCTTTGCCTGCTTTCTGAAGATACTGTACATAAGCCATTATAGATATAATCTCTACTTTTTCTACACTCTCTTTTCTATCCTTTATAAAATTAAAAAATTTATCTATATCTCTTACATATGCATCCATAGTATTTTTACTCATATGCTTTTTTTCCAGTTCTTTTGTATAAGCCAATAAAAGGCCATTCAAAATTATCACCCGCTCTTTGAAGTTATAATTTTAAAATTTCAGAAATTCGTTGAAAACATTAATATAATTGTATATCAGATCCACATTTTTGCTGAATATACCATTTACCAGTATGCTGTTGTCGTAAGAATGGGGTTCAATAATAAAATTATATAAAATAGTATCTATAAACTTAGGCAAAAATATTCCAAAAAATATCAATATAAAAAAGCACTTTAATACCCCTATAATAAAATTTGATTCCTGCTCATTAAATATCATAATAATATCCCTTCAAAGCTGGCTACAACAAGTTTAACCATATTTGGAGTTAAATAAGCTTCCATAAAAAAACCCACACACATTACCATGGATACCATTAGAAAAGACATAGAATAAGAGGTAATACTGACTAAAATATGTGATTTCCATTGAAGTCTCGCTCTATCTTTAAAAATCATAAGTGAAAATTCCATAGCAAGTACAGATGAAAGTATTATGCAGGGTATGTATATTATATTCTGGGGCAAAACCCCCAATAGTGAAATCCACATTCCTTTTATTCCTAATTGGCTTATTATAAAACTTATAGTAAATCCTATAGTAAATCCCTTTATTATATCTATAATAAGTATTATTGGTATTCCTATCATTGTAAGTCCTAAAAACCATATAGCCAAAATTACAGGAATATTATTTTTTAAAGTTTGAAGTAATATAGATTTATAATTTAAATCTCCAGAATTCACAGCAGTTGCAAAATTCTTAAGATAGCTTACGAGATCACTTTTTTCAAATCCTCCCATATATCTGACACTGTATATGCCCATCACTATACCTGTAAAAATACATAACAGGCTTATAACATACAGCCAAAAATTATTTTTAATATGTCTATTTATCAAACCTGAAACTTTATTTTCTAACACTATTTTATCCCCCTTTTGTCAATCATCTTCTCTCTAAATAATCTATGATCCACAAAAGAGTTATATGACTATATTATATCATCATAAAAGCACATATAGTCTTGGCATCTATTATTTCACCATTTTTTATCATATCTTTAATCTCACCTATTTTAACCTCTTTGATATTTATAAATTCATCTTCATCACCTATATCGTCTCTTCCCTTGTATAGATCCTCAGCCTTGAAAATATATATATATTCATCACAAAATCCAGGACTCGTGACTACCTTCCCAATATATTCAAATTTTCTTGCTTTATAACCTATTTCCTCCTCCAATTCTCTCATTCCGCATGTCTTTATATCTTCATCCTTCTCAATTTTTCCTGCAGGTATTTCAAGAATATTTCTCTCTATAGGCTTTCTAAACTGTTCTACCATAAATACGGTATCACTATCTTTATAGGCCAGTATTGCCACACCGCCAGGATGATTCACTACTTCTCTCTTACTTTTTCTCCCATTTGGCAATACAACAGTTTGTAGATTGACCTCAATAATTTTACCGCTGTATATCATATCTTTTTTTATAGTTTTTTCAGAAAAATCCACCTTCATATCACTTCCAATACAAAATTATGCTGTTTTATAATTTATTCAAATAAAATTTCAAATTAATTATCGTTTTCAATTTTATACTTTACTATTACAATTGTCAATTATATTTGGTTTTCTATTTTTTTTACCAACTTTTTGTAATACCTTATAATTTCTTTTATCTCTTCTTCTCTATCTATATCATTTGATATTTTTTCTCTAAGCTCGTTTACTCTACTTATAATTAAATTCTGTATGTTTCTTATTTCTTCTAACTCCAACTCTATCTTCATTTGTTCATATAACCTCCTTGCAAAAACTTCCATTCATTTTATATAAAATGAACGGAAGTTTTCAAATTAATTGATTTTATCTTTATGTTTGTTAATATTTTCATATAACTCAAAATCTTTCTAATCATTGATAATATTTATTCTAAGATACTTTGTTCTTTAATCGAAGTTTGTCAGCCACCATGGCGATGAATTCGGAATTGGTTGGCTTTCCCTTGTCATTATGTATAGTATAGCCAAAGATTTTATTTATAGTTTCCACCTGACCTCTTGACCAAGCAACTTCGATGGCATGTCTGATAGCCCTCTCAACTCTACTGGCAGTTGTATTGTATTTTTTAGCTATAGAAGGATATAATTCCTTCGTAACTGCTGATAAAAGTTCCATATTATTTACAACCATAGTTATTGCCTCTCTTAAATACATATAACCTTTTATATGAGCTGGAACACCTATTTCATGAATTATATTGGTTATCTCCTGTTTCAAATCTGCAGGATCATCCTTGAAAGATTTTATTTCATCGTTGTCCACAAATAACGTATTTCTTTTAACTTCATCCCCTCCTATTATAACATTGTTGAACATCTGCCTTATTCTTCTCGTAAGTACATTCATATCAAAAGGTTTTATGACATAGTAATCTGCCCCTAAAGTTATGGCTCTCTGGGTTATCTTATCCTGTCCTACTGCAGACAAAACTATTATCCTTGGCATTGGATCCATATTCATAGTATTTAGTCTTTCCAAAACTCCCAGTCCATCAAGATGAGGCATTATTATATCAAGCACTACTAAATCCGGCTTTTTCTCCTCAATCAGCTTAAGTGCCTCTAATCCATCCTTGGCAATACCTGTAACCACTATGTCCTTCTGGTTTAAAAGATAATCATTTAGAATATTACAAAATTCTTTATTATCATCTGCAATAATTACACTTATCTTTGAATCTTCCATATTTTTACTCCCCTTTTCTTAATTAATTCCCATATCTTAACAAATAATAAATTCGACAAAGGAATTTTAATTCCTTCTTTTTTATTTAAAAATTTTTATCTTTTATAT